>UQCY01000038.1 GCA_900539645.1 uncultured Clostridium sp.
TTATACAATTATAATTTCTTATTTTCAATAAAAAAAAGCCATTGTCATTCACAATAGCTCTCTTTGTATTTTATTCATTATCTAGCAACTCTTTTATTAATTCATTTTCTTCTTTTTATACTTCAAATATACATTTACAGCAATGTTTATTATTATGTATATATTTGATACCTTTATTCCAAATAAGATATCTGTAATTATATTGTCACTAACTTAATCCGAACTTATTTTCCTATTTTTTTACAAATTTTTTAACAAAAGAAAAAGAGCCACTGCAAATTGCAATGACTCTATCCGTATATATTAACCTTATTCTGTGTATAGACAAATTTATTTGATGGATAAATTTTAAAGTTTTATTATTTTATTATATTTTTTATGTAATCCATACTCAGAAAAGATATCAATATCTATTATTTTTAATTAACCAGTACTAAAACTATCTAACTATTAGAGAGTGACCAGTCATTTCTTTTGGCTGTTCCATTCCCATCATGTCAAGTACTGTTGGAGCTATGTCTGATAGTCTTCCGTCGTCAAGAAGTTTTGCTCCTTTGAATTCTTCTCCAGCTACTATAAATGGAACTGGATTTGTTGAGTGAGCTGTTACAGTTTTTCCTGTTTCAGGATCTGTCATAAGTTCAGCGTTACCGTGGTCAGCAGTTATTATTAAGCTTCCACCTTTTGCTATTATCTTATCAGCTAATTCTCCAACACATTTGTCAACAGTTTCAACAGCTTTTACTGCTGCTTCCATGCTTCCTGTGTGTCCAACCATGTCTGGGTTTGCGAAGTTTACAACTATGAAGTCGTATTTATCTTCATTTAATTTTTCTTCTACGTTTGCAAGTAGTTCGTTTGCAGACATTTCTGGCTGTAAATCGTAAGTTGCTACTTTTGGAGAAGGTATTAATAGTCTGTCTTCTCCTTCGTTTGGTTCTTCTACACCACCGTTGAAGAAGAATGTAACGTGAGCGTATTTTTCTGTTTCTGCTGCTCTTAACTGAAGTTTTCCGTTTTTAGCTAGGTATTCACCTAGTGTATTTACAAGAGTTTCAGGTTTGTATGCAACATTAACATCGTCGTTTATAGCTGCATCGTATTCAGTTAAGCATACGAAATATGTCTTGAAGAATTCTCTAGAGAATCCATCAAAATCTTTAACAGCTATTGCTTTTGTTATCTGTCTTGCTCTATCTGGTCTGAAGTTGAAGAATATTACAGAATCATTTTCTTTTATTGTAGCTACAGGTTCACCGTCTTTTTCGATTACTGTAGGTACTATAAATTCGTCGTTTATATCATCTGCATAAGATTTTTCTATAGCATCTAATATACATTCTGATTTATTTCCTTCACCTTTAACCATTGCATTGTATGCAAGTTCTACTCTTTCCCATCTGTTATCTCTGTCCATTGCATAGTATCTTCCTGATACTGTTGCAAATTCACCGACACCAGCTTCTTTCATAGCTTCAAGAGTTTCTTTAGCATATACTATTGCACTTCTTGGATCAGTATCTCTACCATCTGTAAATGCATGAACATATACTTTTTCTACTCCTTTTTTAGCTGCCATGTCTAAAAGACCTTTTAAATGTTCTATGTGAGAATGTACTCCACCATCAGATAATAATCCCATTATGTGTAGTGCATTTTCTTTTGCATTTTCCATTGCCTGACAAAGAACTTCATTAGTGAAGAAATCTCCGTCCTGTATTGATTTTGTTATTCTTGTAAGTGGCTGGTATACTATTCTTCCTGCACCTATGTTTGTATGACCAACTTCTGAGTTACCCATCTGTCCATCAGGAAGACCTACATCTAGTCCACTTGCTCTCATTAAAGTGCATGGATAATCAGTAGATAATCTATCTAAGTTTGGAGTTTTTGCTGTGTATATAGCATTTCCGTCGTGTTCTTTAGAATATCCATATCCATCCATTATTACTAATGCTACTGGTTTTTTCATATTTATATCTCCTTAAAACTATACTCTTAAATCTATCACTTATCGCAATTAATCTAATAGTATTAATTAGAAGTTAAGTAATGCAAGGAAGTCTTCAGCTTTTAAGCTTGCTCCACCAACTAATGCACCATCTATGTCACTCTGTGCCATTATTTCAGCTACATTTGCAGGTTTAACAGATCCACCGTACTGTATTCTAACTTCTTCAGCTAATTCTCCATATAATCCTTTAACAACTTCTCTTATGTAAGCTATTACGTCGTTTGCCTGTTCTGAAGTTGCAGTTTTTCCAGTTCCTATAGCCCATATTGGTTCATAAGCTATTACAACTTTAGCTAAATCTTCTTTAGCTACATCTTTAAAAGCAGCTTCAACCTGAACTTTAACTACATCTTTAGTTTTATCAGCTTCTCTTTCTTCTAATGTTTCACCACAGCAAACTATTGGATCTATACCAACTTCTAAAGCTTTTAATACTTTTTTGTTTACTGTTTCATCAGTTTCGTTGAAGTACTGTCTTCTTTCAGAATGTCCTATTATAACATAGTCCATACCTATTTCTTTAAGCATTGCTGGTGCAACTTCTCCAGTGAAAGCTCCGTTATCTTCAAAGTGCATGTTCTGAGCACCTATTTTTATATCAGTACCTGCTACTGCTTCTTTAAGGTCTTTTAATAATGTGAAAGGTGCACATATAACTGCTTCAGCTTTATCTGGGCAAGTTTTTCCTTTAACTGCTTCAGCGAATTCTAAAGCTTCTTTTATAGTTTTATTCATTTTCCAGTTTCCTGCTATTATAGGTTTTCTCATGTTTTTATTCCTCCAAAATTTTATCTATTTTATAGTATATTCTTCTTATTTTTCGTCTAAAGAAGCTATACCTGGTAATTCTTTTCCTTCTAAGAATTCAAGAGATGCTCCACCACCTGTAGATATGTGAGTCATTTTATCTCCGAATCCCATCTGGTTAACAGCTGCTGCAGAGTCTCCACCACCTATTATAGTAGTTGCATCTGTTTCTGCCATAGCTTTTGCTACTGCTTCAGTACCTTTTGCGAAGTTTTTGAATTCAAATACACCCATTGGTCCATTCCATACAACTGTTTTAGCTGCTTTTACTTCATTAGCAAATAATTCAGCAGTTTTTGGTCCTATATCAAGACCTTCACAGTCAGCTGGTATATCTCTTCCTTCAGATATCATTGGAGTTTCATTTTCTCCAAATTTAGCAGCGTAAGTTACGTCTATTGGTAATAATAATTTAACACCTTTAGCTTCAGCTTTAGCCATCATTTCTTTTACGTAATCTATTTTATCTTCTTCACAAAGTGAGTTTCCTATTTCATGTCCCATAGCTTTAAGGAATGTATATCCCATTCCTCCACCTATTATAAGTGTGTCTACTTTGTCTAATAAGTTGTTTATAACACCTAATTTATCAGAAACTTTTGCTCCACCTAATATTGCAACGAATGGTCTTTCTGGAGTTTCAACAGCTTCTCCTAAGAATTTTAATTCTTTCTGTATTAAGTATCCGCAAGCTCTTTCTTCTAAGAATTCACCAGCACCTACTGTTGAGCAGTGAGCTCTATGAGCAGTACCGAAAGCATCGTTTACGAATATTTCTGCAAGTGATGCTAATTCTTTTGAGAAGTTTTCTTCGTTTTTAGTTTCTTCTTTTCTGTATCTAGTGTTCTGAAGTAATATTACTTCTCCGTCTTTCATTTCTGCAGCTGCTTTTTTAGCATTTTCGCCAACTACACAGTCATCTGCAGCGAATTTTACTTCCTGTCCTAACATTTCAGATAATCTTTTTGCTACTGGTGCTAAAGATAATTCTGGTTTAGCTTCTCCTTTTGGTTTACCTAAGTGAGAGCAAAGTATTACTCTAGCGTTGTGATCTATAAGATATTTTATTGTTGGTAATGCACCGTTTAATCTGTTTTCATCAGTTATTACACCGTCTTTTAGTGGCACATTGAAGTCGCATCTTACTAGAACTTTTTTTCCTGCAACCTGTATATCTTCGATTGTTTTTTTGTTAAGCATTGACATAAGTAATTTCTCCTTTTATTTGAAGTATTTTTTAAAAGTATGACTTAATCATACCTCCCTATTATAAATATACCATATTATTTATATTTTATGTATATCGTTTATCTTTTCCATATTTACAAAAAAAGCCCGAGTCCGCAGTAACAAAACTACAAACTAGGACTTTTTTCGTCTGAAGTACATTAATAACTCTGTATGTATGGGGGTACATACATCATATTAAGGTTTAAATGTATTCAAGTTTTATATTATAAAGTGTATATAGGTTAACAATTTTAAATTATTTGTTTAATTATTTGCTTAATCCTGCAAAGTATCCTAATGTTCTTATTAACTGAGAAGTATAAGACATTTCGTTATCGTACCAAGAAACAACTTTAACTAACTGCTGTCCATCTACTTCCATAACTCTTGTCTGAGTAGCATCGAATAATGATCCGTAGCTCATACCAACTATATCAGAAGATACTATCATGTCTTCATTGTATCCGAATGATTCGTTAGCTACTTCTTTCATTGCTGCGTTTACTTCTTCAACTGTAACTTTTTTACCTAAAGTACAAACTAATTCAGTTAATGAACCAGTTACTACTGGAACTCTCTGTGCAGCTCCGTCTAATTTACCGTTTAATTCTGGTATAACTAAACCTATAGCTTTTGCAGCACCAGTTGTATTAGGAACTATGTTTCCAGCTGCAGCTCTTGCTCTTCTTAAATCACCTTTAGCGTGAGGGCCATCTAATGTATTCTGGTCATTAGTGTAAGCATGTATAGTTGTCATAAGACCTTTTTCTAAAGTGAATTTGTCGTTTAATGCTTTAGCCATTGGAGCTAAGCAGTTTGTTGTACAAGAAGCACCAGATATAACTGTTTCTGTACCATCTAATATATCACTGTTTACATTGTAAACTATTGTTTTTAAATCTCCTGTTGCTGGAGCTGATATAACAACTTTTTTAGCACCTGCTTTTATATGAGCTTCTGCTTTATCTTTTGAAGTGAAGAATCCTGTACATTCAAGAACTATATCAACGTTTAATTCTTTCCAAGGTAAGTTTTCTGGATTTCTTTCAGCTGTTACCTGTATTTCTTTTCCGTTAACTACGAAAGCACCTTCTTTAACTTCTATTTCACCATTGAATCTTCCCTGTGCTGTATCGTATTTGAATAAATGTGCAAGCATTTTTGCGTCTGTTAAGTCATTTATTGCCACTACATCGAATTTTTCTGGCTGTTCCATCATCTTTCTTAATGCTAATCTACCTATTCTACCAAAACCATTTATAGCTACTTTTACCATGTCGCTACCTCCTAAAGTAATTTAAAATTTTTTATTTTTGCGGTTTTACCGTAATTATATACTTATTTATATTCAAGTATTTTCTGAGCACTAAGCTCATCAGTTATAAGAACTAAGTTCTTGTTTATTTCAGATATTGCCATGAAAGCCTCTACTTTTTCGACTCCGGCGAATATCAAAATATTCTCTTTAACTTTTGAGTAGGTATCAAGATCTATACCTACTGTGCTAAGTCTGTGCACCACATTTCCATCTTTATCGAAGTAATAACCAAAAGCTTCACCGACTGCATTGCTATCAAGAATCTCTTTTTTAAGATTTTCATCAAGATGTCTTCTCTCTGCCATCACATCAGCTCTTCCTACACTAAAAACTAATATATCAGTTTCTGTTATATGCTTTAATGTTCTTCTTATGTCTGGAATCTGTGCCAAAGTTCTCATAGCATCTTCTCCAAGCTCATCTGGGATATGAAGTAATTCATAATCTGAATGGATGTTTTTTCCTAATCTAGCTGTTATGCTATTTGACTGAGTTTCAACCTCTGTACCAACACTTCCTCTAGCAGGAACTACTAATGAATCTTCGAATTTCTTTTCTGTTTTCACAGAATCGGCAAATTCTAACATCGTTGTTCCACCAGTTATCGCTACCTTATCTCCATCTTTTAATACACTTAAGAAGTACTCTGAACCTTCCTTAGCTACATCTTTTAAAACTGTTTCATCATCTTCACAGTTTCTTGGGACAACTACAACTTTCTTAATTCCAAGCTTTTCTCTAACCTGTTCCTGAAGGTTTGTTATACCCATTATGTCGACCATAACATCTTTTAATTTTTTAAGAAGTTCTTCTCCCTCTTCAGTTACAGTCATTCCAGATACAGCTACATTTATCAGACCTTGCTCTTTTAAAAACTCTGTTTCTGTTCTAGCAACCCTCTCACTTATTCCTAAGCGATTTGAAAGAGTTCTTCTTCCAATTGGCTGACTAACAGATATTTGTCTGAGTATTATATATCTTCTTTCCATAAGCTCTATCGCATGTGGGATGAGCTTTTTCTGTATCTCTATTAACTTTCTCATAATTACTCCTTCTTGCTTTTCTGACTGGGACTTTTTTTGTCCCCTATGTTTATTTCAGTCCCACAAGTTAATTTTATTGTATAAGATTTGTTCAAATTTTTCAATACCTTTTTTGAAAATTATTAAAAGTTTTTTGTTTTTTTTGCAAAAGAAAACGATATATCAAAAATATTAGAATTTTAACGTTTGTTCAAACCGTTTTCCCAAAACTTTCTTAAACTTTTCCCAATTTTTTCCCCAATTTTTTCCCCAATTTTTTCCTCAAATTGATTCAAATTTTTTAACCGAAATTTAATAGTATTTTTTCTCTAATTTATACAATATTGTGGGAGCAAATTTGACCCTCTATGAAAATTTTATCCATTTTGTTCTTCCCTTTCAATACAAATAAATTTATTTAATTTACAAAAAATAAAACCTCGTACATTGATTTTTTTATCTAATCAACATACGAGGTTTTAATCTCTCTATTTTTAAATTTTATATTTCTAATATTAGAATTCTTTTCTTCTACTTGAAGACGGTATTCCCATCTCTTCTCTGTATTTTGCAACAGTTCTTCTAGCCACACTCACGCCTTTTTCTTTTAACATCTTAGAAATAGCATCGTCGCTAAGAGGTTTTTTCTTGTTTTCTCCATCTATTATATCTTTAATATCCCTCTTAATTCCCGCACTAGATGCTCCTTCTGATGAATTATCAGTTTCCAGAGCTGCATTAAAGAAGAATTTAAACTCATAAAGCCCAAATGGAGTAAGCATATACTTTCCATTCACCCCTCTACTGACAGTAGATTCGTGAATCTCAAGCTTATCTGCAATATCCTTCATCTTCATAGGTTTGATATATTTTTCACCTTTTTGGATAAACTCCTGCTGCTCTTCTATAATAGCCTCTGCAATTCTAAGAATTGTACTCTTTCTGCTCTCTATATTTTTAATAAGAGTTGCTGCAGAATTTAATCTCTCTTTTATAAATTCCTTAGCTTCTTTATCTGACTCCTTATCAGTCATCATATTCCGATAAAAATCATTTATCTTTATATTGTATACATCCTTTTCATTAGTATGCACAATATACTTTCCGTCAATCTTATCTACAATAACATCAGGCTGTACATAAACGCACTTATCATTTGAACAAGCTCTTCCTGGCTTAGGATCTAAGTGTCTTATAACTTCAATAGCTTCCTTACATTTCTCTATACTTATTTTATACTTCTTAGCTATATCTTTTAGCTTATTTCTTCCGATAAGCTCCAAGTCATTCATAATTATATTTTCAACTATATTATTTGAAATCCCCCTTCTCTCAAGCTGAAGTATTAAACACTCAGAAATATTTCTCGCTCCTATTCCCGGTGGATCTAACTGTTGAACTATATCCAAGCATCTTCTAAAAAGACTAGCATCTACTCTCAACGCGTCGTAAATTTCCTTATCGTTTATTCTAAGGTATCCGTCCTCATCCAAACTATCTATTATATATTTACAAATTCTTTTTTCCTCAAATGTAAGCTTAAAGTATTTTAACTCATCTATTAAATAATCATATAGATTACTGGTACTTCTTATCATATTTTCAAAATCGACAGCATTCTCAGAACTGTACGGTGCATCATTTTTGTCCTGTCTAATATTAACAGACTCCATATGCTTTATATATTTTTCCCAATCAATTCCCTCATCATTTCTCTCAGCTTCTAAAAGCGGATTACTCTCAGACTCCTTTCTAATTTCTTCCTCTACTTCTAGTCTACTCATATTAAGGATTGCGAGAGATTGCTTTAGCTGTGTAGTTAAAATCAGCTTTTGAGACTGATTTAACTCCAAAGTATTTTTGAAATTCATAATATAGCCCACTCTTTCTTAAAATATTCTATATATCCATTATTTTATTAATACCCAATATTTTCCCAATTATTTAACATTCATAATTATATTATATAGCAAAAGGTTGAATTTCTGTATAAAATTTGATGAATTTTGTAATGAGTTTTTATTCAATTTTTTTATATATACATAAATCTGTTCTATAATTGATTGTTATTAATCTAGTCAAATCTATTAAACTATAAATTTGATATTTCAATTAACCTAGTATAATTTCTATGTTATAATATTTATAATATTTAAAATTTTTAAATTTAATTTTTGAAAGGAAAGATAAATGGCATATCAATTATTTTTAGATTTATACGATTGTAATAAAAATAAAATAGATGATTTAGAGCTTGTAAAAGAAATTGCACACAAGGCTATTTCTGATATAGATGCTTATATAGTAGAAGAATGTAGTCACAAATTTTCTCCAATAGGAATAACATACATCGCGGTTATTTCTACATCACATTTTTCAATTCACACTTGGCCAGAGTACGGATATGTAGCTGTAGATATTTTTTCTTGTGATAAAAAAGTTCCAGAATCTATTGGAGGGTTTTTAAAAGATGCTTTTGATGCGAAATCAATTAAACAAAATAGATTTAATAGAGATATTAAAGGAGGTGCATAGTGTGGAATATAATGTCGGTCAATTTTTAAAAGTTGATGAAGTAATCTATGAGATTGTTGGAAAAATCCAGTTTAGAAATTATTCAGACAACTGTACTTGGTTTGAGTATAGGCTTCTTGAAAGATTTGGACCTGGTGAGCGGTGGCTGAGTATCGACGATAAGTATAGAGAATACTCTATTTCTTGGACTACTGGTGAACTTTCTCTAGACGGATACCATCAAGTAGATAAAGGAATACGGGAAGTTGTAAGTGTTTCTGGAGATGTAGATGTCGACGTTGGTGATAGCGCATCATTTTGTGAATACGAGGATAGAACAGAAGAAAAGATTATATCTGTTGAACAATGGAACGATATAAAAGAATTTTCTAGAGGTTATTACCTAGATAAAAATGAAATCTGTTTTGCAAATACCTCAGATGTAAGTAACTTTTCAACAAATTCCTCTAAATCCTCTGCTTCTTCTAGAAATGGTAAAAAGAGAATCAATCCTTTCTTTGTAATAGGAATAGCTATGTTGCTTGTATTTGCTATAGGTTTTATAGGAAATATGATTGGAGGAAAGTCTATTGCAAAGTTCTTAAAAAAATCTAACCAATTCACTTATGTTACCTCAATTACAGGAAATGATGGAGAAAAGGCAGATGTGTACGAATCATCACTTTCTAAGGAAGATACAGTAATGACTATTATAGAAGCTGTTGATGGCAATGTTTTAAATGTAGAAGAAGACAAAACTCAAGGAAGTGAAAGCATTGCAATCCTAACTGAAGACGAATACTGCATGGTATATATATCTGTATCAAATGAGGTTCTTGTGCAGATTTCAAATAGAAAATATGCCTATACTTCAGATAAAGAACCTTATCACTCATCTGCGCATACCCATAGTTATTACAGAAGATATTACTACTCTGCTGCATATTTAGGAGATGCTAGAAGGTACAGAAGACATCATTCTCCTTATGAAAACTACAATGGAGAAAGATTAGATACAGACATGTTTGATCAATACGATTCATACTCAGATAGTATAAAAAGAAACAGTGTAAACTCAAGAACATCTTCTGGTGGTGGCTTGAGTAGTGGAAAATAATTTTTTAAAAAGGAGATTAAAAATATGGCTTTTTTAACAGAAATCACTAATATTGCAATATATTCGATACTTGGAATAGTATTTATGATGCTTGGAAACTTCCTTTTAGATTTAGTAGTTCCTTGTCATTTTCCTACAGAAATAAAAAAGGGAAATCAAGCTGTTGGCTGGCTTAGCGCTGGTTCATTTATAGCTATAGGTCTTATTCTTCGCACAGCAATTATGTCACCATCTGCAGAAGCTGTCAGCGAAAGTTTAGCATCTGGCATATTAAACACTTCTCTTTACTTTGTTTTAGGTATGGTATTTTTAATACTTGGATATGTAGTTGTTAGTCTATTTAATAAACGCTACAACCTAAACGAAGAAATTGGAAACGGAAATGTAGCTGCAGGTCTTATGGTGTTTGGTATATTTATCGGACTTGCACTAGTAATCAGCGGCGTTATCAGTTAATAGGAGATTAATTGATGAAAAAATATAGACTTTTAATGCTTACGACACTTATTATTTCAGGTTGCTCAATATGCTATGAGCTTATAATAAGTGCCGTAAGCTCTTATTTAATAGGTGACACAACTCTTCAATACTCTATAACAATTGGATTGTATATGTGCGCAATGGGACTTGGCTCATATATTTCTAAGTATATGAAAAATAATCTTTTTAATTGGTTTGTATTTATAGAAATCGGTGTGGCAATAGTCGGTGGTACTTCTGCTTTAATCCTATTCTACGCAAATTTATATTTAGAAACATATCAGATTGTTATGTATATAGAGATAATAGTGATAGGTACATTTGTCGGTGCAGAAATTCCAATACTTACTAGAATTATTGAGGACGATAATGAAAATCTTAGAGTTACTCTTTCATCTATATTTAGTTTTGACTATATAGGCGGACTTGTTGGATCAATAGCTTTTCCAATTATATTGCTTCCACATCTTGGATATTTCGCAACATCATTTTTGATAGGTTGTATGAACACATTGGCTGCAACTCTAATTATTTTTAAGTATTCAGATAGGCTAATAAATCCAAAGGTATATAGAATATCTGTCGTAATTTTATTTGTTGTTATGCTTCTTGGAATGTTGTTTTCAGATAATATCTCTAGTCGTGTCGAGGATGGACTATATAGAGATAGGGTTATTTTTTCCAAACATACAAAGTATCAGCATATCGTAATGACTAAACACAAAGATGATTTAAGACTGTTTATAGACGGAAATATACAGTTTAGTTCAGCAGATGAGTATAGATATCACGAGGTCCTTGTCCATGTTCCAATGTCTAAGGCAAAGAATAAGGATAATGTTCTTATCTTGGGCGGTGGCGATGGCCTTGCTGTTAGAGAAATTTTGAAATATGAAGAACCAAACATTACCCTTGTTGATTTAGATAAAGATATGGTAAATCTTTGTAGGGAAAATAAGCAAATAAAGGAGCTTAATAAAAATTCGTTAAACAGCGATAGACTAACTATCGTTAATCAAGATGCTTATCAGTTTCTAAAAAATACAGATAAGAAATTTGACGTTATTATCGTCGATTTGCCAGATCCAAATAATGAGTCTTTAAATAAACTTTATACTAATGTTTTTTATAGACTTTGTAGCAATTCTCTTACAGATGATGGTATTATGACAGTTCAATCTACTAGTCCATATTATGCTGCTAATGCTTTTTGGTGTATTAATGATACTCTGGAAAGCGAAGGGTTTTATGTTAAGCCATATCATCTTCAAGTTCCCTCTTTTGGAGATTGGGGATTTAACTTAGCTTCTAAGAAAAAGTTAGATGATAGGTTTGAGATAGATGTCGATACTAGGTTTTTGGATGAGAGTAATTTAGATTCGCTGTTTGAGTTTGGCAAGGATGAGATGCCTAAGGGTGAAGTTGAGATTAATTCGTTGTCTAAACCTCGGTTGATAACATACTACTCTAAGGCAGTACGCAACTGGGAGTAGGTTGGTAAGGAGGATGTGAATAATATCCTCGCTCCAGGCTCAGCCGCGTAGCGTCTTCAATTGTCGCTGAGTATATTATTTCACATCCTTCCTTTACTGAGGAGTAATATTATAATTTATACAATGTTGGAAGTGGTAAGCCACTTCCTCTTTTTTTATTCAAATGCGAAGCATCTTTTATTGTACTTGAATTGCACTAGGTCATATCGTTCTCTATTCGGCAATATTTAGTAAATGAAATTATGTAGGAAGTGGTGAGCCACTTCCTTTTTTGTATAGCTATATAGTGTCTTAATTTATCGCTTGGTATTTTATTTTGCATCTATTTTTCTCGTATAATATGTGTAATTATGTAGTATTATTATATTAGATACAATTATTTTAAGAAGAGGTAGTTATTATGAAGACAGATCCATTTAAAGAATATATAAAAGCATCCGAGCCTTCTAAAGCTATCAAAGGTTATGCATGGAGCACCGCCATTGGTCTTCAAGCTGTGGATGGACTTAAAACATCAAAATATTTAATAGATAAAGCTATAGATAATATTGAGGGGAAAATTTCCATAAAAGAAGCTCAAAATTTAATAGACGCATATTATGAGGAAAAGACTGAGCACTCAGTTGATGAAGAACGTACAGAAGAAGCTGATAAAGTATCTGCTCGCATAGCAGAATTACTTTCTGAAACAGCATTTTCTTTCTCGCCTGCAGAGTATATATCAATCCACAAAAAACTGTTTAATGGTTTATATAAATATGCTGGAAAGATAAGAGATTACAATATTACAAAAAAAGAGTGGGTATTGGACGGGGCTAGCGTGACATATGGTACTGCATCAGAATTAAAAGCTACCTTAGAGTATGATTTTGAGCAAGAAAGAAACTTCAGCTATAAAGGGCTTTCTATGGATGAAACTATTCATCATCTTGCTATTTTTGTTTCTAGGTTATGGCAAATTCACATATTTGGAGAGGGAAATACTAGAACAACTGCTGTATTTTTCATTAAGTATTTGAGGACTCTTGGTTTTTCTGTGACAAATGATATATTTGCCGATAATTCATGGTATTTTAGAAATTCTCTTGTTCGTGCAAATTATACAAATATACAGAATAATGTTCATGAAACAACTAAATACTTGGAGATATTTTTGAGAAATCTTCTTTTAAATGAAAAAAATGAACTACATAATAGAAGTATGCATATTAGTGGACTTTGGGATGATAATTTGAATTTTAAAGATGAAAATTCGTATATTAAAGAAGCAGAATCGAACAATCAATCTATAAATTCGTATATTGAAAGTAAAGAAATGGATATTAAAAACAAAAAAACTTATATTGATAACATAGAAAATAATATCAAATATGTCTTTAGTAGAGAAATAGATAGCTTTTCTACTAAAACATTAAATCATATTCAATTATTATTTGATAGATTTGGATATGATGAAATATTTGGAAGATCTATGGTTATGGATTTACTAGGTCTTAAACCATCAGCTAGCTCTAGATTACTTTCAAATTTATTAGATGTTGGTATTATTAAATCTGTTTCCGGTCATGGAAAAGGTAAATACAAATTTAAGAATAATATATAAAAATTATAATTGTAGGAAGTGGATAACCACTTCCTTTCTTATGATATAATTTTAGTTAATTTAATTTTTAAATAGAGGTGATTGTATGATAGTTAAACCAAAAGAATTTGATTTAAACGGACGCAAGTTGGTTCTTAGAAATGCAGAGGAAGATGAAGCTGAAATGCTTTTAAAATATTTAAAGCAAGTCTACGCAGAAACACCTTTTTTAATTCAAGAGCCAGACGAAATCACTTTTACAATAGCTGATGAAAAGAAATATATAAAAGAAAATAACGACTCGGATTCGGATTTGCTGCTTATCGGTATGCTAGACGGAAAACATGTTGGAAACTGCTCCCTTATGGGTAATCATGCGAGAAGACTAGAGCACAGAACAAGTCTTGGAATTGTTTTATACCTTGAATATACAGGACTTGGAATTGGAAGGATTATGATTGAAGAAGTTTGTAAAATAGCTAAAGATAACGGAATTGAACAGGTTGAACTTGAGGTTGCTGCAAATAATAGAAATGCTATTTCTCTTTATAATAAGTTAGGATTTGAAAAGGTTGCAACTTTGCCAAATAATATGAAATACTCTGATGGAACGTATACTGATGTACATTTCATGGTGAAATATTTATAAAAAATATAAAATCATACTTAACAAATATTAAATATATTTATACTATACAACTGGCTTTTCTTTTAGTATAATACTTGCCATACCTTTTAGAAATGAGATGATAGTTTGATTGTGTAGAATTTTTGATGAAATGAAGTAATATAAATTCAAAGAGGTGTACAATGATAACTGAAAAAAAAGAAAAACAGATTTTAATGCAATGTCATTAAGTTAGTAGAAAAACATAAAGACCTCAATATTAGAAATAATATG
>UQCY01000039.1 GCA_900539645.1 uncultured Clostridium sp.
TTTTAAAGATTTTTAAATAAATTGTTATAGACTAATCTATTATTTAGTATGTTTTATTTGTATTAATAATGAATAATTAAATATATTTTTTGATTTTCAAATTTATATAAAATTTCAATAGTTTTTTTCTATTTTTAATTGCTATAGATTATATTTTATTTATAATCTTTTATTTTTTTGAAGTTCAAAATACGATTTTTATCGACTACTTCTAATTTTTTAATATCTACTTATTATCTCTTAAACTTAAACTTCATTCTATTTGTTAAACTTTTTATTCCCTTTTCTGGCTTTTCATCTATTTCAAGAATTTCATTTAATATATGAAGTACATTCTCTGCTCCACCACGTCTAAAGTTTCCAGCACACGATGCACAGTAAACATAGAAATCATCTCCACCTTTTTTTATTGCATCACTTGTAAATCCTGCTGATAATTCACTTTCTTTAGCAGAAGCACAACCTCCTAATCCGCAGCACTGAGCTTTTATTATTTCAACTTTCTTATCGTCATCTCCCAAATTATCAGTATTTGGTAGGAATTTTTCTATATCTTTAAATATAAACCTAGCTTCTTTATCTGGACATGGCATAAATATCTTCATATCTCTATCCAATTTTTTGCCTATATTTAATTCATCAAGCTTCTGATAAATGCTTACAACCTTCGCATCTATTTTATTTCTTAGGAAGTAATAGCAGTTAGGACAAAGCATAACTACCTCTTCCACATCTCTTTTTTTCAACTCTTTATTTATATTATCTATTATTTTTTCAGCCTCTTTTTTTAGTCCTAGTTCAGATATAGGCTTACCACAACAATCATAAACCGTATCTATTCCATGTTCTTTTAAGATAGATGATATTTTATTTGTCGCACTAGGATAAAAAGATGGAAAGTTGCAGCCTGTAAATAACACAGTCCTACTATTTGCTGCTTTATAATTTTTAAACTTATAGTTTATTTTTTCTTTTAATAGCATTGAATACCCGTCCTCTGCTATTTTATCACCGTTCTTTTCAACAGAATCTTCTCTCATCATAAGTGCTATTTTTCTTCCATCTATATCCTCAGGACATACTCTCTCACAATCTCCACATAAAAAACAATTATATGCAAGATCTGGTCTTTTTGAAAAATCTGCTAAATTTAGTCCGTATTTATCTAAAAAGCTGCAATTCTTAGTACACAGCCCACATTCAATACAATTAGCCACTTCATTTTGAAGTTTTTCCTGTACTTCCATATTACTCACATCCAATTTTTAATTATTTTAATCAAACTATTTATATTTAGGCTTATTTATACATAGATGCAATTTTATCTATATCTTCTCCATCTCTATACATCTTTTGAAGAACTTGCATCCTATACATAGTCTTTAATTTTCCATTTTTTTCAAATCTTATACCTGAAGTTGTTATATACGAATCTATTTGCTCAACTGGATATTTTTCCTTCATGTCAATAGATAACTGATAGTCTTCCATAAGTGGTATACTTCTGTATCCTCCATTTTCAAAGAACACATTTCTATCTATAAAAATCCCCTGATCTCCAAATGCTATTTTCCTATGTTTCACTCTAAAATTAGACATAAATCCACATATCTTCATTAGAATTCCTCTACTATCAAATTTTAGCTTTGCACAGCCAAATTTAACGCCTTTTTTTACAGCTTCCTCTATCTTTTCTAAAAGGTCTACTTCCATTTGACTATCACAATGTAAGAACAATAGCGTATCACCTACAGATTCCTTTGCTCCGTTATTCATCTGATTGGCTCTACCCTTTTCAGATTTTATAAGCTTATAATTTTGCTTATCTTTTATTCTATTCTCTATAATCTGACATGCCTTATCATTACATCCACCATCAGAAAAGATAACTTCAAAATTTCCTGTTAGTTTTTCTAAATTATCGATAAGTTTTCCAATATTTTTTTCTTCATTGTACACCGGTACTATTATTGAAATATAATCCTTTTGTATATCCATTTTCATTTAATTTTTGTATCCTTATTTACTTAATTTTTTCTTTTCATCGTCCTTCACAGGCATTATTTTTTTAGCTAATAATAGAGAAACCACAGTTAATATAACTAAAAGAGCAACTGCAATCATGAAGTTAGGATCGCTCATATCTAATGCTTTATCACCGATATTTATAAATACCAATGTCCCTGGGAATATTCCCACCATAGTGGCAATTATATAGCTTTTAAAACTCATTCCACTAAGTCCTGCTCCGTAGTTTATTACATTGTATGGAACTGCAGGAATTAATCTAAGTACGAATATTATAAAGAAAGATTTCTTTCCGTCAGCCTCTATAAATGCTTGCCACATACTAGGAGATAATTTATCTTTCAAGAAATTCAGTATCATCTCTCTAGCCAACACCTTAGCCATAATGAACATTACTGCACTGTTCATCCATGCACCTATTAATGTGTATATTGTCCCCTTAAACATTCCAAAAACAACCCCTGCTGCAACAGCAAGTATTGGAACTGGGAAAAATGCTATAGGAAGTATTGTAAATGCCAGTATATATGCAATCGGCGCAAATACACCCCATCCTTCTATGTACGTTCTAAGATCTTCAACAGATATTCCACTTAAATATTTTTTATATATAAATACACATAATAAAAGTAGTACTACTATTGAAGCCTGTTTTATTCTTTTATTTACCTGTATCAATAACTCTGCTCCTTTCAACTCATCTTCTATTTGTTTATTTTGTCATACTCTATATTATCTAAAATATGTTTTTTCTATATTTTCTAGGAACTCATCCTCAAGATAAGCCTTTATTTTGTTATAAGTAAATTCATTTTTTATCGCTCTATCTGGTTCTTGATATTCAACCCATGCCATAGAACACCAAGTTGTACCTCTTAGGCAAGTCATTTTTAAATATATATCTAATTTTTCCTCAATCTTTGAAGTATCAATTCTTCCATTCACAGCTTTTTTATATTCCTCAACAAATCCATCTATATCTTCTCTTGTAAGTATTGTATCTGTTTTCCAGAATGTTGTAGTTGGAGCTAAGAAATGACCTAAATCCTGCTCTATTTCTCCAAGTATCGGCTTTTCCCAATCTATAAGATAGTTTTTAACCCCTTCTTTTTCATCTCCATTTATTAGGAAATTACCTGAGTTTAGCTCTGTATTTATTATTCTATACTCTCCACATTCGTACTCTCCCTCAAGAGATTTTTCTGCATTTGATATTAATCTTTTTATAGTTTCCTTTGTTTTTTCGTTGCCTAATTCTGAATTTATATATACAGATGCCATATTTTTACACTCATCAAGCATTGCATATAATGGATTTTCTGGAATTACAAAAGTATTTTCACTTGGCACCTCTACAGAATGTATATCAGCTAATATGTAAGCTGCCTTTTTTAAATCATTCTCGTATACTAATGGCTTTCCTGGTAGGTATTCCATAACAAGTACACCATAATCTATCTCATTTTTACTATCATCTAGGTAGTATACATGCGGTGTTCTTCCTGATTTTTCAAGTATTTTAAGTGCATTGTATTCATATCCTATCTGATTTTCTAAATCCATCTGGCTCTTTGTATTGAATCTGATTACTTTTTTTGTTCCATCTTCTAAAGTAAAAACATAATTTATATTGTATTCACCCCGTCCTAATAGTTCTGACTTTAATCTATAATCATCACTTACATTGAAAAACTTTTTAAATTCTTTTTTATTTATATAACTATCCACTATATTTTTATCTAACATAATTTATCCAGCCTTTCCTTAATTACTTCATCTATATATTTTTTAGTGTTAGGACACTCGTATTCATTACTTTCTATTCTCTCATATAAAAGTTTTAAGTCCTCTTTTGTATCTATATCAACATATAAATCTGAAAGTCCTACTGTAAGCCCAGCTTTTTCTGCTGCTAATATCGTATTTTCAATAACCTTTCCGCTTCCATAATGCTGATTAGTAAATATAGCATCTGTAGCTTTTTTCATACCAACCATATAATATCCGTCATCTGCAGTTGGAGCTAATACTATATCTTTTTCTTTTAGCACCTCAAATCCCTTTTCTAAGCTAGATATAGTAATCTCTGGAATATCTGCTCCAGTAAGTATACAGCTTTCATATCCCTTTGATAATACATAGTCTATGGCATTAAACATTTTTTCACCTAAATCTTCTCCACTTTGTATATCTTTTTCAACATATCCTTCAAAGTGCTTTTCTATATAATTATCTAAATCATCTGGTGTATGAAATATAAATATATCTCTTCCTGTATTTTTAAATGTATTGAATATGTCTTTTAAAAATGCTGAGTGTAATTCAGCACATTCTTCTCCTGATAAAAAAGGCATCAATCTAGTTTTTGTATGCCCTGCTATCGGAATTCTACTAAATAGTATTAATGCTTCTTTTGTTTCTTTCATTATTTATCCTCTTTTTCCGTTTTCATTTATAAGCTAAATGCCTAATTGTATATTTAAAGTATACTCTATATATTTTTATAAAACAAATATTATAGATATTTAAATTACTTTAATTATTTCTATATATTTTTTCTATAGCATTATAAATTTTCTTTTATGACGCAATAAAAATAGCTGTAATTATCTACAGCTATTTCTATTATATCCTATTTAAATTTCTTTTTATTATAGATTTTTCTTAACATATATATCACGATTGTTAATGCAAAAAAAGAAGCTCTTAGCTTCTAATAGTAATTAATCCCATTAAAAGTAAGTGCTTCTTTAAATCTTATTGATTTTAAAATTTATTTATATTCTATTTTGTTAAGATCACATATAGTTAACATTGTATCAGATATGTTCTTTAACATATTTAATCTATTGTTTCTTATAGCATCATCTTTGTCCATTACCATTACGTTGTCAAACATATTATCAACTGCTGGTTTTAATGTAGCAAATGAATCAAGTGCTTTTCCGTAATCTTTATTAGCAAGATGTCCTTTAACTTCTTCTTTAACTGATTTGAATGCTTCGTATAATTCTTTTTCTGGAGCTTCAACTAGTAAAGCTTCATCTATGTTTATACCTTCTGCTTTTTCAGCTAAAGTAGAAACTCTATTGAATGCAGTAAGCATTTCAACTAATTCATCTTTATTTATCCATTCGTTAAGTTCTAATGCTCTGTGATGCATATCTGCTATGTCGTTTATGTCAGCATTTAATATAGCTTCAACAACATCGTATCTTATTCCCATATCTCTGAATAAGTTTTTGATTCTTTCTGAGCAGAAGTCTAACATCTGTCCAACTACTTCTTCTTTGTTGAATTCTAATTCAGTATAGTTGTCTAATGCAGCTTCAGTTATTTCTTTTAAGTCTAATGTTATTTTATTTTCCATTAGTATGTTTAATATACCTAAAGCCTGTCTTCTTAATGCGAATGGGTCCTGAGATCCTGTTGGCTGTATACCTATTGCAAAGAAACCAGCTATTGAGTCTAGTTTATCTGCTATAGATACTACTGAACCTTCTATAGAAGATGGAACTTCTGCACCAGCTGATACTGGCATATAGTGTTCGTATATAGCTTTTGAAACTGCTGGATTTTCTCCTTCAAGTTTAGAGTATTCCATACCCATGTATCCCTGAAGTTCATCGAATTCGAATACCATGTTAGTAACAAGGTCAGCTTTACAAAGTTCAGCTGCTCTTACTATATCAGCTTTTTTATCTGCACATCCTAAAGAATCTGCTATTACAGCTGAAAGTTTAGTTATTCTTTCTGATTTATCGTATATTGTTCCAAGTTTTTCCTGGAATACAACAGTTTTTAATCTTTCTTTGAAGAATGCTAAGTTTCTCTTAGTATCTTCTCTGTAGAAGAATAATGCATCTGCTAGTCTAGCTTCAAGAACTTTTTCATTACCAGCTTTTACATTTTCTATACCGAAGCTGTCACCATTTCTAACAGCTATAAAGTTTGGAAGAAGGTCTCCATTAGCGTCTTCTACTGGGAAATATCTCTGATGATCCTGCATTGGAGTTATTACAACTCTTTTAGGAAGTTTTAAGTATTCTTTATCAAATTCTCCGTAGAATGCAGTTGGATATTCAACTATACAAGTTACTTCATCTAGTAGGTCTGGATCCATTATTACTTTTCCACCTAAAGATTCAGCTACTTTGTTAGCCTGTTCAACTATCATAGCTTTTCTTTCGTCCTGATCAAGTATTACATAGTTTTCTCTTAATTTAGCTTTGTAGTCTTCTAATGAGTTTACAACTATTTCTTTAGAGCCTAAGAATCTATGTCCTTTAGTTACATTAGAAGCTATTATTCCTTCAAGGTCTACTGGAAGTACTTCATCATTAAGAAGTGCTACTAACCATCTTATAGGTCTAACAAATCTTATATCTTTTCCTGCCCAGTGCATAGCTTTAGGGAATACTACTGATTTTACAGCTAGAGGAAGTATTTCTTTTAATACTTCTGCTGTTTCAGCACCATTTTCTCTTATTGTAGCAAATAGATACTCATCTTTTCCTACTTCTTTAAAGTATATATCTTCTGGATTTAATCCTTTACTTCTCATGAATCCCTGAGCTGGTTTAGTAAAGTTTCCATCAGCATCTAATGATATTTTTTTAGAAGGTCCTTTTACTTCTTCTTCAAGGTCTTCCTGTCTTTCTGCTAAACCATTTATAACAAATGTTAATCTTCTTGGAGTTGCGAAAGTTTCTATATTATCAAATTTAACTCTTTTTTCGTCTAACATTTTTTCAGTACTTTCTTTTATCTGTTTTAAAGTACTTGCAACGAATCTTGATGGCATTTCTTCAACGCCTACTTCAAATAAAAGGTAGTTATTCATTATTTGTCACCATCCTTTTTTAATAGAGGGAATCCCATTTCTTCTCTCTGTTTTATATATGTTTCGGCTACTACTTTTGCCATATTTCTTACTCTACCTATAAATGCAGCTCTCTGGCTTACCCCAATTGCCCCTCTTGCATCAAGAGTATTGAAAGTATGAGAACATTTTAATACGTAGTCATAAGAAGGTATAACAAGGCCTTTGTCCATTAATTTTAATGCTTCTTTTTCATATTCGTCGAATAAGTGGAATAATAATTCTGCATTACATTCATCAAATGAGTAAACAGAGTTTTCATATTCCTGTTTCTGGAATACATCGCCGTAAGTTAATTCATCATTCCATTTTAAGTCATATACACTATCTACATCCTGTATGTACATAGCTATTCTTTCAAGACCGTAAGTTATTTCTCCTGTTTCTAATTCACATTCCTGATTTCCTACCTGCTGGAAATAAGTAAACTGAGTGATTTCCATTCCATCAAGCCAAACTTCCCAGCCTAGCCCCCAAGCACCTACAGTAGCTCCTTCCCAGTTATCTTCAACGAATCTTATATCGTGTTCTAGTGGGTTTATACCTATTTCTTTTAAACTGTCTAAGTATAAATCCTGTATATCATCTGGTGATGGTTTTAATATAACCTGGAACTGATGATGCTGATATAATCTGTTTGGGTTTTCTCCGTATCTACCATCTGCTGGTCTTCTTGATGGTTCAACGTAGCATACTTTCCATGGTTCTGGACCAAGTGATCTTAAGAAAGTATTTGGATTCATTGTTCCTGCACCTTTTTCAACATCATAAGGCTGTGTAATGATACATCCTTGCTTAGACCAATATCTCTGTAAAGCAAGAATCATCTCCTGAAAATTCATAAAAATCCCTCCTAAATATATATAGCCTTCCGCGTACACGAAAGGCTACTTTGCAATACTTTTATGTTTTAAATACCAATTACGTTGTAATAGATATTAAATAAACTTTATCAATAAAAATTTGATATTTTTAACCTGCTATTCAGCATTTTCGTCTTTTTCACATTCATTTATTAAATCATCTGTTATATCTTTATCGTCTTTTTCTTCTTTTTTCTTTACAACTGTTTCTTTTAAGTCTTTAGCTGTGTTGACAAACATATCTTTTAGTACAACAGCTTTTTCTTCATTAAGTTCACCTAAATCAACAGTTTCTCCATCAGCTTCATTCTGTATTTTTATTCTATATTTAGATAATACAGCTGCTGATAAACCAAGAAGTGTAATAAGAGGCATAATAGCTATTCCTAGAACACCAACTGTAAACGGAATATTCATTATTGTCTTGCCTTCTTTTTCAACGATAACTCTTACTCTATTACTTTTATCAAATAATTCTTTTAACTGAGCTTTAAGCTCTTCTACATCTTTACCAATTTTTTCTTCTGTATTTTTTCTAACTTCCTCAGCGTCTTCTTTGCTCTTTTCAAAGAAGTCTTCAACTTTTTTCTTTGCTTTTACTGCTCCTGAATTTTCTTCAAGGTAGATTATAGCTTCTAAGATATCTCCATCTGAATGAATAAGTGCCTCTTTTACTTCTTTGTAACTAGCTGATGGCACTCTCTCCATTACTTTATCCACCATTTCAATTGTTATACTGCTCATAATATCAGCTCCTTTTTAAAACTTATGTAAATCATCTAATATGTTTAGAGATTTCATGTTCAAATTACTTACATATGCTGTTAAGTACTGCTTCATTAATTTTGAAAGCTCCTTAGTAAGCACTTTATTGACTTTTGCTCTACTAACAGTTTCAATTTCATTTGCCAGTATATAATTCATAAGCTTTCTCGTCGTTGCATCAAGTCTTATATTTCCCGAGAAATTTTCTGCACATTTTTTACAAAGCATTCCACCTTCTTCTATATTGAATATAGCCCTTTGATCTGATTCATCTCCACAAACAGAGCATCTATCAGTAATAGGTCTAAATCCCATACAATCAGAAAACTTTAATTCAAAAGCTGCTGTTATAAACTCTTTATCTACATCTTTTTGAGATAATAAATACATTGTTTTAACTATTAAATTAAACAGCTTCCGATTTGTCTGATTTTCAAGAAGAGAATTTTCTACTAATCTAGATATATAAGACGCATATGAAAATGCATCTATATCATATGATATATCGTAAAAACTTTTTATTATCTCACTTTGAGATACTCTATACATTCCCCTCTGCTTTTTTAAAGTGAAATTACTATATGCAAAAAGCTGTGCTGAAGGAAGTAGTGCTGATTTGTTTCTCTTTGCACCTTTGGCTATTGCTGATACTTTACCTAAATTTCTAGTAAAAATAGTAAGTATCACATCATTTTCGGAATATCTAGATGTTCTAAGAACTATTCCTTGTGTGTTGAATATAACCAAATTTATCAATCCTTTTTATTATATTAATTATACTATACTTTCATTAACTTTTATATATTTATATTATTATAATCTTTAATTTATTATCCTATTATCTGTGAAAGTAGTATGCTAGACGTTAAATAATAAGCTCCTATACCAATTATATCTAAAATAGTAGAGATAACTGGTGCAGATATTGTAGCTGGATCTGAATCTAGTTTAGTAAGCATAACTGGTGCTAATACACCTATTAAAGCTCCTATAACCATATTCACAAATAAAGATATTGAAATAACCAATGCCATATTAATATTGTCTTTTACAAAGAATATTACAGCAGCTGTAATTATCCCACATATCAATCCTGTAATTATCCCAACTAAACTTTCTTTTGCAATATCTTTACCTGATATTTCTCTGTTAGATAGAGTTATTATTGTAACTGAAGATGCCTGGCATCCTATATTTCCACCCATTCCTATAACTAACGGAACAAAGAATAGAAGTTCCACAAAATTTGTTCTTATTAAAGTGTCGAAGTTTGCCATTAAGCTTGAAGCCAATAATCCTCCAATTAAAGTTAATAAAAGCCAAGGCATTCTACCTCTTATTGACGATAATATCTGCTGTGATAAAGTTGAATTTTCATCTTCTGCAGTATCTCTTTCGTGTTCAGAGCTTCCTGCTAACTTATACATATCTTCGTTAGCTTCTTCCTCCATAACATCTATTATATCGTCTACTTTTATTATACCTCTAAGTTTTCCTTCTTTGTCTACAACTGGAATTGCAACTAAATTATATTTTGATACCAATCTAACTGCTTCTTCCCTATCTTCATAGTCGTAAACTGATATAAGATTTTCTATCATAAGATCTTCTACTATAGCTTCATCTCTAGCTACGATAAGTTCTCTAAGAGAAAGTACTCCAACTAATTTTTCCTCATCGTCAACTACATATATATAGTAGATAGTTTCTGCATCTTCTGCCTCTTCTCTCATTTTTTCTATAGCCTGAAGTGCAGTCATATCTTTATTTATAGATATATAACCTTTTGTCATAGTTCCACCAGCTGTGTCATCTTCATAGAATAGAAGCTCTTTAACCTCTTCTGCATCTTCTGGATTTAGGTAATCTATTATCTTTAATCTCTCATCTTCTTCAAGTTCATTTAAAATATCCGCCATATCACCTAATGACATACATTCTAAAATATTTTTAGCATGCTCTATTTCTAATTTAGAAAGCATTCTACTGAAAAATTCAACTCCACTTTCTTCTAGTATAGAAGCTGCCATATCACTTGGAAGTATTTCAAATAATTTTACCTGCATACCTTCATCTTCTAGATTTTCCATAACATCATATATATCTATAATATGATATTCCTCTAATAGTTCTCTAAGTTCGAAGTATTTGTGATTTTCGATTAACGACTTGACCTCGTCTAATAAATCTTGTGATGTTTCTTGCGTCCTGTCCATTTTATCCACCTTTTTAATATATTTTGTATTGAATACAATTATTTGCTATTATCATTGAGCCCAAAATTGTTGATATAGTTCTGTAAGTTTCTCCAGTTTTCTTTAACTTTTACCCATAACTGAAGATTTATCTGAGATCCTAAAAGTAATTCTATATCCTGTCTAGCAGATTTTCCTATTCCTTTTAGTTTTCTTCCACCTTTACCTATGATTATTCCCTTATGAGAATCTCTCTCACAATAAATAACCGCAGATATATCTATTATTTCTTTATCTTTTCTAGCCTTCATTCTTTCTATCTCAACTGCTACCCCATGAGGTACCTCGTCATCAACATAATGAAGAACTTTTTCTCTTATAAGTTCAGCTATTAGGACTCTTTCTGGCTGATCTGTTACCATATAATCCGGGAAGTATTTTGGTCCTTCTTCTAAATCCTCTTTGATAACATTTATAAGAGTTTTTACATTTTTACCTTTTAATGCAGATATAGGCACTATTTCTTTAAACATTTTTTCATCATCGTACATTTTTATTATGTCGAATAATTCATCTTTGTCCTCTATCTGGTCTATTTTGTTTATTACTAGGACTATTGGAGTCTTAGAACCTCTAAGGTCTTCCATTATTCTTCTATCTCCAGGTCCTATTTTTCTTGAGCTGTCTACAACAAATAGTATTAAATCTACATTGCTAAATGCGTCTGTAGCAGCTTTTACCATTATTTCTCCTAGTTTATTTTTGGGTTTATGTATTCCAGGAGTATCTAGGAATACTACCTGTGATTCATCATCAGTGTAAACTGCCTGAATTGTATTTCTAGTTGTCTGAGGTTTATCGCTCATTATAGCTATTTTTTCTCCAACAACATTATTCATCAAAGTAGATTTTCCAACATTTGGTCTACCTACTATACTGACAAAACCTGATTTAAACATATATTATTCTCCTAACTTTTTATAATTAATAGAAAAGACCTAACTGGAATACTAGTATTGCAATTAGTGTACCAAGTACACCTCCAGCCACAGTTTCCCAAAATGTATGTATCTTTCCTTCTATTCTACTCTGTGCAACTAAAAATGCCATCAAATATGCTAGTGTTGATGCTTCTACTCTTTCTGTCATAAGTGTTATAGCTGTGGCTATTGCAAATGAAAGTGCTGCATGCCCACTAGGCATTCCACCTTTTAATGGAGTTCCTGTATTTGTAAGTGCCTTTGCAACAACAACTGCTAAAAGCACCATAACTATACATATTAATGTTATATGCATTTCTGATTCTCTTATAGAATAAATAAGATATCCTGAAAGCTCAGTCAACTTATCATAGAAAATTATATATCCTACCGCAACAGCATTTAATGATACAACTAACACCGCACCTGCTGCTACGTCTTTAGCTATCTTTGCCAATTCATGATACTCGGATGTAACCAAGTCTACTGTTTTTTCTATAGCTGTATTAAACATTTCGGCTACTATAACAAGTGTTATAGCAACTAAAAGCATTATAAATTCTAGCTTTGATAACTTAAATAGTAGACTTACTACCAATATTCCAAAAGCTATCATATAATGAATTTTCATATTTCTTTCTGATTTGAATGTATATATAACACCCTCTATTGCAGCATTAAATGATCTGATTATGTTTTGTTTCTTTTTCTTTTTTTTCTTACCATTTTCTTCCATAGGACTCGACTCCCTTTTTCAAATATTAGTAAAAACTAATCTCTAGTTATATTTAGTTTAGTAAGAACTGCTTCTTCTTTTTCTCTCATTTCTCTAGTATTTTCATCTGTATCATGGTCGTAACCTAATAAATGGAACATACTATGACATACTAAAAAGCAAACTTCTCTTTCAAAACTATGTCCATATTCTATGCTCTGCTCAAGAGCTCTTTCAAGTGATACAACTATATCACCTAAAGACATTTCTTCATATTCTACATCTTCAAATTCATCAGATAACATAGGGAATGATAGTACGTCTGTAGCTCTATCAACACCTCTAAATTGTTTATTAAGCTCGTGTATTTCTTTATTATCAACAAAAGATATACTTATATCATAATCATCACTATATCCTTCATAGTCTAATACTTCTTCTACTATATCCTCTATTTTTTCATAAAGTTCATCCTTTATATCTATTTTGTCCTGTCTATCATCAAATATATATCTCATAATTTCCACCTGCTTATTTAATTTTTATATTAATTTATTTAATTTTCAATTTGCAAACTATTTATTCTGTCTTTTTCTTTCTTCCTTTTTTTCTCTTTTATAGGCTTCTTTTTTCTCATATTTGTCATATGCCTTTATTATTCTCTGAACAAGCTCATGTCTAACAACATCTCTGTCTGTAAGCTCTTTTATGCCTATTCCATTGACATCTTTTAATATATATGTAGCCTGAACTAAACCACTTTTCTTGTTTGAAGGAAGGTCTGTCTGTGTAACATCTCCTGTTACAACAGCTTTTGATCCAAATCCTAGTCTTGTAAGGAACATCTTCATCTGCTCAGATGTAGTATTCTGTGCTTCATCAAGTATTATAAATGCATTATCAAGTGTTCTACCTCTCATAAATGCAAGAGGTGCAACTTCTATAATACCTCTTTCTATATATTTATTAACCTTATCTCCACCTAGCATTTCAAATAATGCATCGTAAAGTGGTCTTAAATATGGGTCTATTTTTTCCTGTAAATCTCCAGGAAGATATCCTAAACTTTCTCCTGCCTCAACAGCTGGTCTTGTAAGTACTATTCTAGTTACTTCATCTCTTTTAAACGCCTGAACTGCCATCGCAACTGCTAGATATGTCTTACCAGTACCTGCTGGTCCTATACCAAAAGTAATATCGTTGTTTTCTATTAATTTTACGTATTCTTTCTGACCTAAAGTTTTTGGCTGAACTGGATTACCTTTCTTAGTAAGTACTATTGTTCCTTCAAGTTCCTGTATTCTATTTTCATCCCCATCATTAAGAAGAGATAAAGAGTATAGTATAGACTGTTTGTCTAGTGATTTTCCTTTAGATACTGAAGTGTGAAGCTCGCCCATTAAACTATTAGCTGCTTCTACATTTTTTTCTTCACCTATTAAAATTAGAGTCCCTTCTCTAAGTGTTACATCTATGTTTAGTGACTTTTCTATAAGCTTAATATTTTCATCAAAGTTTCCAAATAATTCTCTTTCAAAATTTGGCTCTGATATAAGAAATTTCTTTTGTATAATCAAACTTTTTTCCCTCCAATAAAAAACTACTACAATAATAATTTGTAAATAATTATCTAAAATTCTACATAATACATTATAACACATTATTTTCATATACACACATATAAATAAAGATGAAGAACTTTACGAATAAAAAAATAACTTTTATATAAATATTTTTCCTTCTTCTTACTGTATAAAATTTAAGAACAATAAAAAAGCTGTTGCATATTTTGCAACAGCTTTTTGTTTTAATCTATATTTATTACTGTTTTATAAAATGAGATTTATCTACATGACATAATGGGCATTCATAATCATCTGGTTCTTTTGTTATATCACCTTCGTATACATAGCCACATACATCACAGT
>UQCY01000040.1 GCA_900539645.1 uncultured Clostridium sp.
TACTAATATTTAAAGAAGAGCATCTTTCTACAATAAATCCTGAGCTTAAATCAGAAAGAACTCAGATACTTGATGTAGATTTTATGCATGAAAGAGATAAGTTGGTAAAAAAATACAGCTTAATATATATTATTCCTATACTTTTAGTTGTAGCATCTTCAGCTTATGCTTTTATCAACTATGATAAAATACCTGAAATGATGCCTACACACTTCAACTTCCAAGGAATTGCAGATGGATTTACTGTAAAAACTAAAGCCTCTTTCTTTGCCCAAATAGGTATGCAAGTGGTTGTAATGGTTTTAGTTTATTTCGGCTCTGTTTATTCTTTAAAAGCTAGAATAAAAATAGATAAAAATGATTCTAAATCCGATATAGCAAATACTATTAAGTATTTAAACCATTTAGCTAGCGAATCATTCTTTATGTTATTTGCAATGGCCTTACTTTTCAGTTCAATTTCATTTGGGCTTGTTAATCAAGAAGTAAATCAAATACTTGTAATTTTATCAACTGTACTACTTCTAGCATCAATAGTTCCTTTAATCTATACATCATCTAAATTAAAGAAAGGCAACTATTCTGATGTTTCATATACTGTTGATGATGATGACAAATACTGGGTTTTAGGTTGTTTCTACTACAATCCAAATGATCCTTCAGCATTTGTTCAAAAAAGATTTGGAATTGGATGGACTGTCAATCTAGGAAGCTCTAAAGGAAAACTTATGGTTGCATGTATTCTACTTATGTTAATTATAACACTTTATGTAAGTTTTAAATTCGCAGCATAGACATATAAAAAGAGGAGAGTCAAAAAAACTCTCCTTTTTTTATTTATTAACTTTTAATATAATCTTCTAATTATAATATTTGGAATGGATTTAGATTAGTTTCACTCTTGATTACTTCTGCCCCAGCCAATTCATTTGATAAAAAGTTGTACATAACATCTTTAAATATATTTTCACTGTCAAAATGCCCGCAATCCACCAAATTCATTCCCATATCGAATACATCCTGAGCTTCATGGTATTTAACATCTCCAGTTAAAATAACATCTGCGCCTTCTTTGGCAGCTAGTTTTGCAAATTCAGATCCAGAACCAGTTACAACAGCAACCTTAGATATTTCTTTTCCTAAATCTCCAACAACTCTAAGGCACTCTATATTTAATACACTTTTTAACTTTTCACAAAGTTCTTTTAAACTAACATATTCTTCTAATTCTCCAATTCTACCAAGACCATACACTTTTCCTTCACAGTAGTTTTCATCTGAGCTTATTTTATCTAATACTTTTGTATTTTTAAAGTCCATAACTTCCATAAAATAATCATTTAATCCATCAAATGCTATATCAAAATTAGTGTGCATTGAGTAAACAGATATATCATTTTTTATAAGCTTATGGATTAAATTTCCTTTGAAATCACCTGTATTTACTCTATTTATTTTACCAAATATAAACGGATGATGAGTGACTATAAGGTCTACACCTTTTTCTATAGCCTCTTCTACAACAGCTTCATTTGCTTCTATTACTGTCATCACTTTTTTAACATCTGAGTCAAAATCTCCAACCAAAAGTCCTACATTATCCCAATCATATGCTAGACAAGTTGGATATTTATTTTCTATTTTTTTAGTTATATCTTTTAATTTCATTATTATCACCTTTTCAACAAAATTTTATAACATCTTTTCTAATTTTTCTATTTTAGACTCCACTTCTTCTCTTCTTTTTCTTATATTTTCATTGTCTATGCCTTCAAATTTTTCTAAAATAGCTTTATTTGTTCTTATTTTCTTTTCTACAAATTCTGTAAATAATTCATTTTTATTATTTAATAGTTTTTCTCCAACTTCGTAGTATATTTCATCAGAAGGTGTATTATTTTTTCCAATATATCTAGCAGTCATTATTTCATATATTCTAAAGTCCTCGTTCTCTAAAACTTCTTCCATTATTTCATATCCATTGTTTAGTAGATATTTTCTAAGCTCTTCCTGTGCCTGCATTGGCTGAAGTATTAATTTTTCAGCGCTCTGAGCAACTTCTTTTTTAGCTTCTAGTATGTCTGCTATTAAAGCTCCTCCCATTCCTGCTATTATAATTTCATCTACTTCGCCTTTTTCAAGAACTTCTATACCAGAACCAAGTCTTAATTCCGTTTTAGCTTCTAGTCCGTTATGTCTTACTTCTTTTCTAGCATTTTCTAAAGGCCCTTTATTTATATCTGCTAAAATAGCAAATGGTATAGTCCCTTTATTTAATAAATAAACTGGTATATATCCATGGTCTGTCCCTATATCTGCTACTCTTTTTCCTTCAGATACAAAAGAGGCTATTTTGTATAATCTATCTGTTAATTTCATAAATTTATTCCTTTCAATACATTTATAATTTTTTATAATTTCACTTTATTTTAGATAGAAAAAATACGCCTTTTTTCAAGACGTATTCTTTCTGTATTTTATTAATCAAGAAGTTATTAATCAAGATAATCTCTAAGTTTTTTAGATCTACTTGGATGTCTTAATTTTCTAAGTGCTTTAGCTTCTATCTGTCTTATTCTTTCTCTTGTTACATCAAACTCTTTACCAACTTCTTCAAGAGTTCTAGCTCTACCATCTTCAAGACCAAATCTTAATTTAAGAACTTTCTGTTCTCTTTCATTTAATGATCCTAATACCTCTTCTATCTGTTCTTTTAATAATGAGTATGCAGCTGATATATCTGGAGCTGGAGCATCATCATCTGGTATGAAATCTCCTAAATGAGAATCTTCTTCCTCACCTATTGGAGTTTCTAATGATACTGGATCCTGAGCTATCTTCATTATTTCTCTTACTTTTTCTACTGAAAGATCCATTTCTTTAGCTATTTCTTCTGGTTTAGCATCTCTACCTAATTCCTGAAGTAACTGTCTTGAAACTCTCATAAGTTTGTTTATTGTTTCAACCATATGTACAGGTATTCTTATTGTTCTCGCCTGGTCAGCTATAGCACGAGTTATAGCCTGTCTTATCCACCAAGTTGCATATGTACTGAATTTGAATCCTTTTTCGTAGTCGAATTTTTCAACTGCTTTTATAAGACCTAGGTTCCCTTCCTGTATTAAGTCTAGGAATAACATTCCTCTACCTACATATCTTTTAGCTATACTTACAACTAGTCTTAAGTTCGCTTCTACTAGTCTCTGTTTTGCTAATTCGTCACCTTCATGCATTCTCTTTGCATATTCAACTTCTTCATGTGGTTTAAGTAGTGGGATTTTACCTATTTCTTTAAGGTACATTCTAACTGGGTCGTCAATACTTATTCCTTTTGGAAGCGATAAATCTAATGCTTCTGAATCACCATCTTTATCGTCATCATCAGAATCAGGATCGTCTATATGATCAAATCCCATATCGTCATTATTTCCAACTGCAAATGTTGCATTGTTTTTCTTAGATTTTTCATCTACTAGTTCTATTCCTACACTCTGAAGTGTATCGTAAAGGTTATCCATCTGCTCTTTATTCATTTCAACTGTTTCAAAAGCATCACCTATTTCTTCAAATGTAAGAGACCCATTCTTCTTCCCTTTTAATATCAGTGCGTTTGCCTTTTCTTTTAGCTCTTTGTTTTTGTTTTCTGCTTTAACTTTATCCACACTTAAACCCCCTTTATAAATTTCTTAATCGTTTATTTAAATCTACTGATTGTAAGGCTAAATTCATTATTTCTAAATCTAGCTCTTTAGCTGCCTCTTTATCAGATTCAGCTAAAATTTTACTTTTAGCACCTAGTTCTTCTTGCTTAATTCTAAGTTTATCTATAGTTTTCTTTAAAGAGTTTCTTCTGACACTCCTTACAGTTTCTTCTATTTCTTTCATATTTTTTATATTTATACTTTCCAAAGACGTTTTCTTTAAAGACTCGATGTATTTTTCATCTATATCCTCTAATTCATCCGGATTAATAACTTTTTCTGAATCTACCTTTGAAAAATAATTTAATATTTTCTTACTATCTTCCATTAAAAGCTCTTTTTCATCTATTTTTAATAATATTTTTTCTCTAGCTACTGGGATAGTCATCATTATTTTAATTAACATTATTTCAGTTAATTCTTCGCCATGTTGGATTGCATCCATTTTTTCTATAGGCTTTTCTTCTTTTTTATTAAATTTATTATTGAATTTTCCATTAGATAAATTTTTAGAACTATATGATTTACCGTATATTTCTCTCTTTACCGCATCTTCATCTAGCTGAACTATTTCGCTTAAATATTTTATGTAGTAATCTATCTCTACAGGACTCTTTAGCTGTTTTATAATATTAACCGCTTCCTGAGCAAATTTTATATTATCCTGATCCTTAGATAAGTCGAAAGTTGACTTTAGATTATCTATTTTAAATTTAATCCGAGGTACAGCATCCTTCATTGCATTTCTATACTCATCAGTTCCATATTTTCTAACGTATTCGTCTGGATCCTTTGCATCTTTTAAATCAAGTACCTTAACTGATAATCCAGCCTCTACTAGTATATCAATAGCTCTAAGGCTTGCTTTTGTTCCTGGTCCATCAGAATCGTATGATATTATTACATTATCCGCATATCTTTTTATCAATCTAGCCTGCTGACTAGTAAGGGCTGTTCCCAATGTAGCAACAGCTATTTTTATACCGTATTGATACAGAGATATTAAATCCATATATCCTTCTACAAGTATTACAGTTCTTGAAGAAAGATTTTTTCTAGCAAAATTTAAACCATATAAATTATGTCTTTTATTAAATATCAATGTATCTGGTGAATTTAAATATTTTGGTAGTGAGTCATCCAACACTCTTCCACCAAATCCTATTACATTGCCCCTATAATCAAATATAGGAAACATTACTCTATTTCTAAACTTATCGTAATATTTATCTGTTTTTGTACTTTTTCCTATCAAGCCACATTCTAAAAGCTCTTCTATACTATAACCTTTTTCATCTATTAAATAATCCATTAAGCTACTCCAAGCATCTTGAGAGTATCCTAATCCGAATCTTTTTATGGTTTTATCATCTAGACCTCTATTTCTTAAATAATCATATCCTCTGTTTTTTGATTTTACGAGATTAGCAAAATAGAATCTAGCCGCTTCCGTATGTATATCTTGATATTTTTTACTTAATTCAATTTTTTGTTTTGTTTCTTCGTCGATGTTAAAATTTATGTCAATTCCGCATCTATTTGCAAGCAGTCTAACTGCATCCATAAAGTCTAGATTTTCCATTTTCATGACAAAATTTATAACATCTCCACCCTCCCCGCAACCAAAACATTTATAAACCTGTTTTGCTGTGCTTATGTGGAAAGACGGTGTTTTTTCGACATGAAAAGGACATAAGGCTTTGTAGTTTTGACCTGAAGGCTGTATCTTTATATAGTCACCTATTACGCTGGCTATATCGCATCTAGCCTTGATTTCCTCTATAATCTCTTTCATATCGTTCATATTAACACATCCCTCTGTTTTTTGTCTTAACATTTCTATTTTACACGAATTTTTATCTTTGTCAATGTTAATAATATAAATAATTCTACTTTTTTTTAGAATATCCTTCTTTTATTTATAAATTTTTATAATTTTTTTTAATTTTTTCCATCAGCTCTTTAAAATTATCAAAATCTAAAGACTGTTCTCCATCAGAAAGAGCTTCATCTGGATTTGGATGAACCTCAACCATTATACCATCGGCTCCACATGCTAAGGCAGCATATGACATTGGAGCTACTAAATCCCTTATACCTGTTCCGTGACTAGGATCTACTATAACTGGTAATCCTGTTTCTTTTTTAATTATAGGCACTGCTGCTAAATCCAATGTGTTTCTAGTGTAATCGTCATAAGTTCTGATTCCTCTTTCACACATTATAATTTTTTCGTTTCCTTCCACAGCTATATATTCAGCTGAGCAAATCCATTCATTTATAGTCGCTGCTAATCCTCTCTTTAACATAACAGGCTTGTCCTGCTTTCCTGCTTCAGATAAAAGCGGGAAATTCTGCATATTTCTAGAGCCAATCTGAATTATATCAGTAGAATCGTATACTTTTTCTAAATCTCTAATATCCATAAGCTCTGTTATAACAGGCATTTTAGTTCTTTTTCTTACTTCCTTTAAAATTTCAAGTCCTTCTTCCTTAAGACCATTAAAAGAAAATGAAGATGTTCTAGGTTTATACGCTCCACCTCTTAAAATATCAGCTCCCTGACTTTTAACAAACTCGGCAGTCTTTAAAAACTGTTCATAGCTTTCTATTGCACAAGGCCCAGCTATTACAATATTATCCTTGCCAAATTCTACTCCCTTTTCTCTATTTACAATAATTTTTTTCTGCTGAGAAAATGGATTTTCTGCATCTATTTCAAATTCTTCTATATTTCTTTTTTCTTCATCTGGTAAATTGTTAAATGCATCTAATATATTTTCGCCATTTATATCTAAATCTTTACCTAAATCCAACAATGGTCTAAGCACAAAGGCTCTTTCTTTCATTAACGGATGTGGAACCTTTAAATCTTCTGTATCTATAACTTCATTATTATAAAGAAGTATATCTACATCTATTGTTCTAGGCCCCCATTTTATTATTCTTTTTCTATTTAATCTTGTTTCTATGTTCTGACAAAATCTAAGCATTTCGTGTGGATTAAAGCTAGTATCCACTTCTAAGCATATATTTAAGAAATCTGGCTGCTCTGTATATCCCCATGCTTTTGTTTCGTATATCTTTGACTTTTTAACAGAAAAAACATATACACTATCTTCTATCATATCGCACGCCCTATTCAGATAGCCAAGTCTATTTCCCATATTTGTTCCAAGACTAAGATAAACTTTGTTCATTCTGATATCTCCTTATTTCTACTCCCATATAATCAAAAATTCCCTTAACAGGAGCTTCTTTTTTTCTTATTCTAACCATAACTGAGTGAGCAATATCAAATCTATTTAACACTTCTGCTGCTATATTTTCAGCTAATGCTTCAATTAAATTAAATCTCTTATCCTCTGTAAACTCTCTAGTTATTTCATAAACTTCTGCATAATTTATAGTTTTTGTAAAATCGTCGTTTATTCCGGCCTCTTTAGTACTTGTTTCTATCTCTATATCTATAAAAAATTTCTGTCCTAAAACACTTTCTTCTTTTAAAAGGCCATGGTATCCGTAAAATGCCATATCCTTTAAAATAATTTTATCCATAACCATCACCTCAAATAAAGTCTACTATCTGTATATAGCATCTGCCATTTTTGCAGCTCTTAGGTTTTCAGTTACATCGTGAACTCTTACTATATCTACACCATCTCTAACTCCAAGCACAGTAGTTGCAACAGTTCCTTCGACTCTATCCTTTGGCTCTAAGTGCAGTACATTTCCTATAACAGATTTTCTTGAAGTCCCTAAAAGTATTGGATACCCTAAATCTCTAAGTTCACCAAGTCTTCTAAGTACTTCCAAATTCTGTTCAAATGTCTTACCAAACCCTATTCCTGGATCTAGTACTATTTTTTCTTTTTTAACACCTGCGTCTAAAGCCATTTTTATACTTTCATTTAAGAAATCTTTTATAGCTTCCATTATATCTTTATCGTATTCAGTTCCATCCTGATTGTGCATTATGCAAACCTCAGCGTCGTATTTAGCTATTACGGTTGCCATATTTTCATCTCTTCTAAGTCCCCAAACGTCATTTACCATCTCAACACCTAGCTTTAATGCTTTCTCAGCAACATCAGCTTTATATGTATCTATTGACATAGGAAGTGATATTTCTTTCTTTAATGCTTTTATAACTGGTACAACTCTTCTTATTTCTTCTTCACTATCTACATAAGTATGCCCAGGTCTTGTAGATTCTCCACCGATATCTATCATATCAGCTCCCTCTTCAACCATTTCTTTTGCATGTTTTAAAGCCTTCTCTACTGAATCAAAATCTCCACCATCAGAAAAACTATCTGGTGTAACATTTAATATTCCCATTATATAAGTTCTTTTTCCATAATCTAACATCTATCTACTCCTCCTATTTCATAAGTATTAAATTCATCGCTTCTGTTCTAGTAGCTATATCTTTGGCAAATACTCCTCTAACCGCTGAAGTCACTGTTTTTGACCCTGGTTTTTTAACACCTCTCATAGTCATACACATATGTTCAGCTTCTATAACAACCATAACCCCATAAGGTCTTAATTCTTCCATTATTATATCCGCTGTTTCTTTTGCGATTCTCTCTTGTAGCTGTGGTCTTTTAGCTATAGTTTCAACTACTCTAGCCAACTTTGAAAGTCCTGTAAGTCTTCCACCTTTTGGAATATAAACAACATGAGCTTTTCCAAAGAAAGGTACTAGATGATGTTCACAACAAGAATAGAATGGTATATCCTTAACTATAACCATTTCCTCGTGTGATTCCTCTGGGAAAGTAACTTTTAAATGCTCTCTTGGATCCTGGAAAATACCACAGAATATCTCTTCATACATTCTAGCAACTCTGTCTGGAGTTTCTTTAAGACCTTCTCTATCTGGATCTTCTCCAATAGCTTCTAAAATATCTCTAACAGCTCTTTTTATTTTTTCCTTATCCATTTTTCCTTCTTTTAATTCCACATTTTCTTTTGAATCTAACATTTAAAACACTTCCTTTTTATTAGTTTTTATTTATTTTTTCATACATTATTTTACATTTTTCAATGATATCCTCAGAAATTTCCTCTCTTTCAAAGACTAATACAGGCTTAGAAATAGCCTTTACAAAGAATTTTTCTCCTTTTTCTATATATTTATACGCACTTTCTACAGAAAAATAATTGATGTCAAATTCTACACCAAAGTAGTTTGGAAATTCTCTTATTTGATCAGAAATCTGATTTTTTCTTATAACAAATAAATCTATATCATTTATAGATAATTTTTCGTCAGATAAGTCCTTATACTTTGCAGAACCTACCAGCATAATAGAGATGTTATTCTCATCACTTTTTAATTTATCTACAACAAAATCAAATGCTTTTTGTTCTTTTTTTCCCATTTTTACACCTCCTAAATTATATTCTATTTTAGGCAGCACTATATACACTTCTATAAAAAATTTTTATTTCCTCTTTTTATTTTCAATTTTTTTATTTTATTTTTGTTTTTTTGCTCTCTTCCAATTTTCTATACTTTTCAAATCAAGAATTATACCTTTAAATAAAAAAGTAGGGAACCTATATTTAATAAATTCCCTATTTCTTTTATTATTTAACATTTTTATTTTTCTTTATTATTCTCTGCTTGAGAAAACTTCTTCAAAAGACATTCCAAAAATTACTGGCTTGTCATTTTCCCAAGTTCCACTGTATAGTATATCTCCATCCTCATCATAGAAAGTTCCTTCTCCATGTTTTCTTCCATCTTTGAAATCTCCCTCATAGCTCTTTCCATCTTCCCAGATAAATCTTCCTTTTCCATTTATCACATTATTTACCCATTGACCTTCATACACTAGTTTTCCATTTCTATCAAAGCAGCTTCCTCTTCCATTGAATTTTCCCTGTTTAAATTCACCTATATACATATCTCCATCTTTCCACTGATAGAAACCATATCCATCTTTTCTGCTGTCTTTCCATTCACCAAGATACTCGGAACCACTATTGTATATCATTCTACCTATACCATTTGCCATTTCTCTTTTGAAATTACCTGTATACTCATCGCCATTAGAGAATTTATAAACACCTTTACCTTCTCTATTATTGTTTTTAAACTCTCCAACATATTCATTTTTTGTTTCTCTCTCAGAATAGAAAATATAATTTCCCATTCCATGCATTTTATTATTTATCATCTTTCCTATGTATATATCACCATTGGTAAACTCGTAAATTCTTTCCACAGGTTTTACATTTTTTCCATCTGGATTAGGTGTATATGCATCGACTTCCATATCCATTCCATATTCTCTTTCCGGCTCTAATTCATCGTCATAATCATCGTATTCTTCATATTCTTCATCGCCAATATTTTCTATATTATTATCTAAATCATCTAAATAAAGAAGATCATCATCTAAAAGTTCTTCATCGTATTCTATATCTTCATCTAAACTATTGTCTAATATATCTATATCATCCCAGAACTCATCCTGCGTTTCGTCCTTTAAAAGACTCAAAGCTTTTACTACATCCTCAGCGTTCATTCCATAGTCATCATCTACATCTATATCTACTTCTTCATATATACTTTCTTCAACCTCATCTGCTTTATCTATATAAAACTCAGATTTTTTGAAATATTCTTTTTCTATTTCCTCTTCTTCCTCATAAGTTCTTCTCCGTGTTTCTATTTCATTGACTTCAAATTCAGTTGCGTATTCTTCTCTTCTTATTAATTTTTCTCTTTTTATTTCAAAATTTCTAACTTTCTTTTCAACTATTGCTATCTCTCTATTATATCTATTAAATATTTCTTTATATCTTCTAGGCAGATTCATAACTTTTCCCTCCAAAGTAAAATGTCTTTATTATATTATTTAAATTACTTTCTTATATTATTATAATACTAAATTCTTATATATAAAAGCAAAAAAATAAATCCTCACGCTTTTAACATGAGGATTTTATTTCCTAAAATATGTATTTTAATTTTAAAGATCTTTTGCTTTGAATCCTCGACCTTTTACCTCTGTAATATCATTTACAGAAATAAACGCCTTATTATCGCAGCTAAGAGAAATTTCTTTTATCTGAGGAATTTCACTTGTAGAAACTATAGTGTATATTATTTTTTTCTTCTGATGAGTATATGCACCTTCCGCTTCAAGGAATGTAACACCTCTTACTAATTTTTTCATTATTATCTCAGAGATTTCTTCAGCTTTATCAGATACAACCATAACAGCTTTCTGTGAGTTCATCGCATCTTTTACGAAGTTCATAGCTGTTGCATTCATAAATATATCTATTAGTGTATAAAGCGCTAAGTCTAATCCAAATAAGAAACTTCCTATAAATACTATTACTGCATTTATCGCCATAGCAGTATCTTTTATCTCTATATTCTTTTTAACCTTTAAAATAGCTGCTATTATATCAGTTCCTCCAGTAGATGCTCTTGCTCTAAACACAAGTCCAACACCTGCTCCTGATAATAATCCCCCGTATATAGCCTGAAGAATTATATCATTTATTGATATAAACTGTGATATATCAGATGTTACACCTAATAAAAATGAAAATATCGCCATATTGATAAGACTCAATATACAGAATTCTTTTTCAAGATATATAAAACCTAGTATAAACACCGGTATGTTTACTACAAATGTTAAGAACCCTATATTCATCCCTGTAAGGTAGTTTATCGCAGTTGATATCCCTGTAGCTCCTCCACTTAGAAGTCCTGCAGGTCTTAAAAATCCATTTACTCCTATAGATGTTATCAACATTCCTACTATCATTGTTAAAAGTCTTAAACTAGGATGCTCTTTTAGAGTATCTTTTACTTCACTCATTTTTTTCTCCCTTCAATTCCCTCAATTTAATAATTTTCTACTAATACTTTACTATAAATCAGTCTTTCCTGACTTCACATATATATTATAATCAAATTTTTATTATTGTCTAGTCTAAAAAATCTATACTTTTTTAGCAATTAGGGCATTTTTTACTTTGTTTATTACATAATTTATATTTTTCTATTAAATTAATGAATTTTATTTTTCACATCTTGCAATTTTTCGCCCTTATTTTTGTCGTTATACAGTTTTATTGAAATTATTTCTAGTAGCTTTTCAATTTTATAAATTGAAGGTAAATTTAATTATCTTAAAAATTTTTTATTTTTCTTCCTAAAAAAATTTTTATTTTTCTATTTTACAGTAATACTCATACAAATTTTATAAGAATTTTATTAAAATAGGAATCAATATGACTGTAAGTGTTCCCGATATTCCTATTGATAATCCACTCATAGCACCTTCAACCTCACCCATTTCTATGGCTTTTGTTGTTCCAAGCGCATGTGATGCCGTACCAAGAGCTATTCCTCTAGCTATAGGATGCTTGATTCCACCTATTTTAAATACTAGTGGAGATATTATAGCACCTAATATTCCTGTACAAATTATCGCAACAACTGTTATCGCTTCTACACCACCAAGAGAATTTGTAAGAGATATACCCATTGGAGTAGTTATAGATTTTGGTATAAGTGAGTTTAAAAGAGATGAATCTGCATTTAAAGCTCCTCCAAGTATTTTTATAGATATAAAAGATACTAAAACCCCTGCTGTTATACCAATTATTATCTCCATCATATTTTCTTTGAAGAGTTCAAACTGTTTATAAAGTGGTACTGCTAGTACGACTGTTACTGGAGATAAAAAAAAGTTTATACTATCTCCACCTATCTTATATGCTTCATAAGGTATTTTTGTAATACTTAAAAACGCTATTATACATATGATTGCTATTAATAGCGGATTAAATATAGGATTTCCTGTTTTACGCTGAATATATCTTCCAAGATTATAAAAAATTATAGTCAATAGAAGTCCAAATATCGGCGTCTGTGTTATATCATACATTAGATTTCTTTTCCTTTCTTTTCATCATTATTTCCACCACAATCCCTGTAAACCACATAACTATTGCTGTAGTTACAAATATCGCTAAAACTAGAAGTATTATATTTTGCTTTATAAGATCCATAGATTTTATAAGCGATACTCCAGCTGGTACGAAGAACAATGCCATATTATCTAAAAAGAAACCAGATATACTGTCTATGCTCTCTATGCTTATAATTTTAAATTGAAGCATTAAAAATAACAGAATCATACCAATTATACTTCCTGGAATTAAGACAAAACTAGATATCATAGAACTTATATACTCTCCTACTGCCCAAATTCCAAGAATGATTGCTAACTGATTAAATACTTTCATTAATCATTCCTCCTTTCCCCTCAACTAAAATACCATATATTGTATACAATAGTCAAAGATATATTAATTACAACATTGTATTCTTTTTCTTTTGCTAAATGTTACAATATATTAAACACTTTTTTTATTAAGTTTAGTTTCTTTTTATTAAACGGTGGATATTTCATACTTATATCCGCAAATTTTTTAGATTTTACAACAGATTTCTTATGACTAAATGCATCAAAGCTAGCTTTTCCATGATAATTACCAAGACCACTCATTCCTATTCCACCAAATGGAAGTCCCTCAGATGTACAATGGATTATAGTATCGTTTACACATCCTCCACCAAAAGATACCTTTTCTATTATTTCTTTTTCAAATGAGCTATCATCGGTAAATAGATACAATGCTAAAGGATTTTTATTTTTATCTATTATTTCAAATATCTCACTTTTACTTTTGTAGACAATTATAGGAATTATAGGTCCAAATATTTCCTCTTGCATTATTTTTTCATCCATACTAGATACTTCTAATATAGTTGGCTCTATCTTTAAACTTTCCTCATCATATTTTCCACCAAATATAAGTCTTTTCCCCTCGATTAAATTTAGTATTCTATCAAAATTCTTTTTATTTATTATCTTAGGATAGTCATCTGACTCAATTGGATTTTCTCCATAAAATTCCTTTATATAGTGTATTAACTTATCTCTAAGTTCTAAAAATACAAGTCTATCCGCTATTATATAGTCTGGTGCAACACATGTTTGTCCAGCATTCATAAATTTTCCCCACACTATTTTTTTAGCTGCATTATCTAAATCTGCCTTCCTATCAATTATACAAGGGCTTTTCCCACCAAGTTCTAACACACAAGGTATCAATCTTCTACCAGCTGATTCTGCAACAGATGCACCTATTTTAGGATTTCCTGTATAGAATATAAAATCTATATCAGATTCAATTAAATTTATTGCCTCATCTGCTTCCCCAGAAAATACCGCAATATACTCCTCATCAAATATTTCTTCTATTATTTCCCTAACTATGCCAGATGTAAATGAAGATATTTCTGAAAGTTTTAATATGCTAGTATTTCCCGCTGCTATACTTCCTATAAGCGGCATAAGAGCAAGCTGAAACGGATAATTCCAAGGAGATAGTATTAAGCAAACTCCATATGGTTGATTGTAGATTCTATTATCTGAAAATGGATTCATAATAGATGCTCTAACTTTTTTAGGTTTTGACCACTT
>UQCY01000041.1 GCA_900539645.1 uncultured Clostridium sp.
AGCGGCAAAGGCTATAGTACGGTATGTACAGTGCGAGGAGTTCTCCGCCCGGCATTTCAGATGGCGGCAGATGATGACATGATTATTAAAAATCCATTTCAGTTCGAACTTCATACGGTCGTTGTGAATGACAGTGTAAAGCGTGATGCGATTACAAGAGAGCAGGAGCGTAAATTCTTGGAGTTCATTGAGAACGATCCGCATTACAGTCAGTTCTATGATGCAATTTTTATCCTCTTTAAGACGGGACGGTGTATCAGTGAGTTCTGTGAATTGACTATCAAAGAGGTTGATTTCAGAAAAAATGTCTTAAGAGTGAATCATCAGCTTCAGAGAACCAGTAAGATGGAATATATTTGTGCTCCGCCAACGACAGAGTGCGGAAATCGCAATGTTCCGATGAAACCGGAAGTGGCAGAGGCCTTTAAGAGAATTATCAAGAATCGTCCAAAACCTAAAGTAGAACCGATTATAAATGATTATACGGGGTTTCTGTTCTTAGACAAAAACGGTATGCCGAAAGTATCACAGCATTGGCAGAAGTGCTTCCAACTTATTTTGCAGAAGTATAACAATACGTACAGGATGCAATTGCCAAAGATAACGCCTCATGTATGCAGGCACACCTACTGTTCCAACATGGCAAAATCAGGAATGGATCCCAAGACACTGCAGTACCTCATGGGGCATTCGGATATATCGGTCACAATGAATGTGTACACGCATATTGGATTTGATGATGCAAAGGAAGAATTGAAACGGATGGAAGAGTTTAAGAAAGCACAGGCGGAGGTTGAGCAGAAGAAGGAGAAACCGATGTCGCAGAAGATGTTCAAGGTAGTTTAATATGGAAAAGGGATGACGCTCTGGCTTAGGCTGGGGTGTTTTTTTCTGTGGAAAAAACGATTATATAAGATTATAATATTTTTATAACAGTTAAAGAAAGGTGCTAAAATGAAATCAGTAAATAATACAAAACAACTAATTATAGATGCCGCTATTAAGCTTATTACAAAGCAAGGCGTAAAGAATACAAGTCTTGCTGATATCGCTCGACACGCAAATATAAGTAAAGGTACTCTTTATTACTATTATGCGTCAAAAGACGATATAATAGCTGAAATAGCCGACGTACACTTGAATATTATAAATGAAGCTGTTCTGATGTGTGTAAGAAACATACAGGGAATAGACGATTTAGATTTAGTAAAAATACTTTTAGATAATATCTCTACTATTTCTTCAACAGGAAGAATACACATGTATTTAATATGTGAAGCAATAACTGAAAACGAAGCTCTTAGAAATCAATTCAAAGAGAAATATAGAGAGTGGAGACTTGCTTTAAAGGACTCTCTTGTGGAAAATCTTTCTGATGAATTTAAAGATAAGGCAGATGCAATCTCATTCCTACTTATATCAATAGTAGATGGACTTGTAATGCAGAGTATCTTGAAGTCTGAACCAATACCATTTGGGGACATATCTGAGTGCCTAGTATCTATCTGGAAATAAAAATTTACCAAAACTTTGTTATTATGCAGAGCATATGAGATATAGACAAACTCTTCTCCAGGCTTCGACGCGTGAGCGGAAAATAGCTTTGTTTCTAATAAAATACGCGTCTGCAGATTGTCGAAAGAGCTTTGTCTATATAACTCATATGCTACATACTATCAATACCCTTATCAAATTTTGAAATTATACATCTCTAAGAAGATACTAAATTCATAGCAGATTGAAAAATAAAAGAGATCTGATTATCAAAATATAGCAACAGTTTGAAAAGTGGATACCAATAGAATTTGTGAGTTACAAAAATATCTGCAGTTAGCAATTTTACCTACTTTTTAAATTATAAAAATATATGGGTTGTTAGCAATAATTTTGCAACAAAGCCTTTTTTATTATATAAGCGATTATAGATTTACTAACTTATAAAGAATGTAATAAGAAAAATTAGCCGAGTAATGTGATAGTATATGGAATAATAGTATATAGACAAAACTTTCTCGACAATCTGCAGACGTGGGTTTTAATTACAACAAAATATTTTACTTACATGCACGTCGAAGCCTGGAGAGAAGTTTGTCTATATACTATTATGCTTCGCATAGTAACAAATAATTGGCTAATTTTTCTTATTATATTCATTAATAAGAAGTAAATTATAACCACTTATACAATAAAAAAGGGTGTTGCAATTATTGCAACACCCTATAGTTCTTATAATTCTTTTTTCCATAATCCATGTAAGTTACAGTATTCGTATACAGCAACTGGTTTTTCGCCTTCAAGTAAAGCAAATTCAGCAACTGGTTTTTCACCTGGTTTAAGGTCTTTTCTACGTACTCCCTGATCTGTTTCAAGAAGTATGAACATTATGTAGTGTTTTTCTTCCATTGGATGTTCTACTGAACCAACCTGAGCTTTTACTACATTTCCTTCAACGCATACTTCTGGAACGTGTTTTTCTGTAGCTGCATCTACTGTATTTGGAACTAGTTCTGTCATTTTCTGACCACAGCACATTAATGGTACTGGAGTTTCGTGTACTACCTCAACTAAATTTTTACATCTTTCACATAAATAGAATTTTGTCATTTTAAATTCCTCCTGATAATTGACACTTTGTGTCGTATTTTTTATTTTAATTTGATTCTTACCTTAGTAATAATAGGATTGATTAAATTTCTCATCGAAAAATTTTCTCATCTTACTCAATCACTTATTAATATAATTACCCGCAAAAATCTTCTTTAAACATAGAAAAGTAAAAAAAGCAAAAAATTTTGAAAAAAATCTAAAAAACAAATTTTCAAAGGTGTATAATTTAATATATACTCAAAAAAATTGACAATAAATACAAAAGTATAAATCATATGAAATATAATAGAAAAATCCTTTGAAAGTGTATACAAAATAATTAAGAGAGAGTATTCTTGTGTATATATAAAAATCAGGAGGAAAATTATGAGTAAAGTGGCAAAAGCTACTATGGGACTTTTCATAGTTACCATGGTTTCGAAAATATTTGGATTTGCCAGAGAAACTATACTGGTATCTGTCCATGGTGCAGGAATGGTTACCGATGCGTTTATAACATCGATGAATATTCCGACGGTTATATTTTCAACAATAGGGAGTGCGCTTGCGACGACATTTATTCCGATGTACTACACAGTGGAAAAAGATCTGGGCAAGGAAGGGACGGATAAGTTTGTAAATAATATATTTAATATGATAGTTGTAGTCAGCTTGATATTATCTGTAATAGGGTATATATTTTCTGACGAGCTAGTAAAAATATTTGCAATGAGCTATACCGGAGAAAAACTGAAGCTGGCTTCAGAGTTTACGAGGATAATGATATGGGGGATGGTGTTTATAGGGCTTAGTAATATAATGACGTGCCTAATGAATATCAACTCAAAATTTATCGTGCCAAGCATCACAGGTATCCCATTTAATATAATAATTATTGTGGGGATATATCTAAGTGCAAAATACGACATCAGACTAATGCCGATATTTACATTGATTGGTATGGCGAGTCAATTTTTATTCCAGGTTCCGGTTTCGTACCACGATGGATATAGGTACAAATTCTACATAGATTTGAAGGACAAATACATAAAAAAGACGTTAATACTTGTAATTCCGGTGTTTATTGGAGTTGGTGTAAACCAGTTAAACACAGTTGTAGACAGGACTTTGGCGTCTACACTTGGAGATGGGATAATAACAGTATTAAACGATGCTTCTATTTTAAACACATTTGTAATAGGGGTATTTATCTCAAGTATTCAGTCTGTTGTATATCCTTTACTATCTAAACTATCTAGTGAAGGAAATAGCAAGGCAGCTACAGGTATAATAAGAAAAAGTGTGAACGTGGTAATAGTTCTTATGGTTCCTATAGCGGTTGGAATAATGGTGCTATCAATTCCAATAGTGCAGCTTGCGTTTGAAAGAGGGAAGTTTGACCATAGTGCAACACTTTTAACTGCGGCGGCGCTTTCATATTATGCACTAGGACTACCTGCTTCAGGGCTTAGAAACATACTTGGAAATGTGTTCTACTCTTTTGGAGATACTAAAACACCTATGAGAAACGGAATGATTGCGATGTTTATGAACATCTGCATGAACATAGTATTTATAAAATTTATGGGACATTGTGGGCTTGCATTTGCGACAAGTATTTCGGCTACAATATGTATATTATTATTGTTTATGAGTTTGAAAAAGAAGATAAAATATTTCGGGCAGGATAAGATAATAATTACTACAATAAAATCTATAATATCTGCGGCGATTATGGGTGTTGTGGTGTATTTTGTGTATAAATTCCTTACAATCAGCGGTATTCATGGAACAAAACACCTTATAAAAGTATTGTTTGCGTCTGTGATGTCTGGTGTTGTCGTGTATGGGGGAGCAATTCACCTTATGAAAGTGGACGAGGTTGAAATGCTTTTAGATATTTTTAAAAGTAAATCTAAGCAGATTGTTTCTAAAATAAGCAATAGATAGATGTATGGATAAATTTGTGAAAAAAGAGTAAAATATGAATAGAGTAGTATAAGAGAGTAAAGAAGATAAGATTATATAAAGAGGAAAATTGGAGGGTTTAATATGATATCAGATAACCTTATAAAAAATTATGCGAGTGCAAGGGGCACATCTAATTTAGTTCTTACGGTTGGAACTATAGACAATGGAGAAATGGAATACAAAGTTTATGGTCATAAAGGCGCTCAAATAACTAAGCAACAGCATAGATACGAGATAGGATCTCTTACTAAAAGTATTATGATGGCTAAGCTATGTCAGGCAATTAGCGAAGGAAAAGTTAGTCCAAGTGACAAGATAGGGACTATATTAGACGAAAATATAAGTCACAATCCAACAATAGAGCAGCTTGCAACTCACACTGCTAGATACGGAAACTCATATCCTAAGCATATAGCTAGAAAAGAAATGAAAAATGCACTATTTAGCAAGGATAATCCATATTGTGGATATAAGGAAAATGATATATTAAATGATATAGAAAGCTTTAAACCAAATGCTAAGCATCGTGAATGGGTGTATTCTCATTTTGGTGGGGCAGTTATGGGAGAAGTGTTATCTAAGATATACAATAAGGATATTAAGACTATTATAGAGGAAACTGTAGAGGAGTTAGGTCTTGAAAATACTGGCTATACAGGTGATACTGAGATAGGTAAGTGTTGGAAATGGAATGGGGACGAGGTGTATGCAGCGACATCTGGTCTAGTGTCTACAGTGAATGATATGATGAAGTTTGTGCAGGAAAATATCGAGTGTAATCCAGAGTATTTAGCTTTAGGACATAAGAAGTATTATACTATTTCTAAAGGTAAGTACGATATGGGGCTTGGTTGGGTAATCAACGACGATACTAAGATTATCTGGCACGATGGAAGTACTGATAATTTTGACTGCTTTATAGGTTTTGAGAAACACAGCAAGAAAGGTGTGGTTGTGCTTTCAAATTATCCGAATAAAGGAGAAATAAATGCTGCGAAGATAGGACTAGAGAAGATTACTGAGTTAGTAAAGAATCGTAAGTAGGGAAAAGGAAGAACTATATATGTCTACTGCAGGCTTCGACGCTTTCTTTGCTTTTTTCGAACTCCGTTCGAATAGCAAAGGTTGAAAGCGTCTGTAGATTGCAGTGTGACATATATATGTTCTTCCTTTTTTACATTATGATTCTTCCTAGCTCTTGAATCTTTCTGGAGTAGCTAGAGGTAGATATTGTCTTCCTCTTTTTTATTACGTTTCTATCTAGCTCAGAAATCTTCGGGATGTTGTAGGTTTAAGGGTGTGTAGGTTTTGTGATATAATTTTTATATAGAGATTATAAAAGGACGTGATTTATTATGATAAATTCATTCTGATTTATATTTTTTAATGAAAAATGGGATATCTGATATTCATTGTATGTCAGATAGTTGGTTGGCAGAAGAGTTGAAGGAAGAATATAATAATAAGAAAATTGCAAATAAATAAGTAGGCACTCATTTTATTTTGAGTGTCTTTTTTTTGATGATATCAAAAGTTTGAACGATTTTATTTTTTTCTGTTTGTATGGTATAATAGTACATATGTTTGATAAAATTGGATAATTCTGTTCACAGAGTAAACCATATAAACCAAAAGAGAGAGGATTTTTATTTTGATTATTTTAGGAATTGACCCAGGTATCGCAATTGTTGGATACGGGGTTATTGAATACAAGGGAAATAATTTTAGAGTTATCGACTACGGTGCAATCACTACACCAGCTCACACAGATTTGACTACTAGGCTGGAAATGGTGTACAAGGGAGTTGATACGATTATAAAGAGTTATGATATAGATGAGGTTGGAATCGAGGAGCTGTTCTTCAACAAGAACGTAAAGACTGCGATTACTGTTGCTCAGGCTAGGGGAGTTACTCTTCTTGCGTGTGCTCACAATAATGTTCCGATTTACGAGTACACACCACCTCAGATTAAGCAGGGAGTTTGTGGATATGGTAGAGCTGATAAAGTCCGGGTGCAGAAGAGTGTTACTTCATTTTTAAAGCTTAAAAAAGTGCCTAAGCCTGATGATGTCGCCGATGCACTTGCAATTGCCATATGTCACGCACATGCAAATAAATTGGATAAGACTTTGAGAAATATTCAGGGATTATAATAAGTAATTATATGATTAGTGATTATAATAAGTGATGGTTAGGATTATTAAGAAATAATAATTATAATGAGTAATTGTTATAAAGAATAACAATTATAAATAAGCAATAATTATAATAGATTATGATTATAGAAAGGAAAAAGTTATGTATAGATACATTAAGGGAACTATCGAGGAAATAGGTTTTGACAGTATTACTATAGATAATAACGATATAGGGTACAGTATTTTGGTGTCTTCAAATACAGCAGCTCAGTATCAGGTCGGCGAAAAAGCTAAGGTATTTACTAAGCTGATAGTCAGAGAGGACGAGATGTTTTTATGTGGATTCCACTCTGAAGAAGAGAGAAATATGTTTGATATGCTGACTTCAATATCAAAAATAGGTCCAAAAGTTGGGCTTTCAATTCTTTCATTTGCGACACCAAAGCAGCTTGGAGCATATATTTTAAGTGAAGATATAGCCAAAATATCTAAAGCACCAGGAGTTGGAAAGAAAACTGCGGAAAGAATTATATTAGAATTAAAAGATAAGATAGATAAGACACAGATTGAGTTTGAGCCGACTTTATTAGAAGCTCAGCCAGCAGCTATTTCAATAGACGAATCTGTGGATGCATTGATAGCACTTGGTTATACACAGGCTGAAGCAAAAGAAGCTGTCAAGAAAACGAAGAAACCAGGTATGGAAACAGAGGAAATTATCAGAAAATCACTTACATACTTAATGAAAAATCCGATCAAATAATCTAAAGTAAAGTTTGGATTGTGAGGTAGAGAAGGGAGAAGTTGACGAGGAAATGCTAGAAGATTTCGATGAAAATAGAATTATAACGTCTACTATGCAGATGGACGATGTGGAAATTGAGAATAATTTAAGACCTAAAACACTTGATGAATACTTAGGTCAGGAAAAGTCAAAAGAGCAGCTTAGTATTTTTATTGAGGCAGCCAGAAGTAGAAATGAACAGCTAGATCACGTACTTTTATACGGACCTCCAGGTCTTGGAAAGACTACATTAGCGGGAATAATTGCCAATGAAATGGGCGTTAATTTAAGGATAACATCTGGTCCTGCCATAGAAAAGGCTGGGGATTTAGCTGCGATACTAACAAATTTAGAAGAGAATGATGTTTTATTCATAGACGAAATTCACAGAATTAATAGAAGTGTTGAGGAAGTTCTTTATCCTGCGATGGAGGATTTTTGTTTGGATATTATAATCGGTAAAGGACCATCAGCTAGAAGTATAAGACTTGATTTGCCTAAATTCACTTTAATTGGAGCGACTACTAGACCAGGTATGCTTACAAATCCACTTAGAGATAGATTTGGGGTAATTTGCAAACTAGACTACTATACAAATGACGAGCTTGCTCAGATAGTGAAGAGATCATCTGGACTTTTAGGTGCTGATATCGACGAAAAATCTGCAGCAGAGATTGCTAGAAGATCACGTGGAACACCAAGAATTGCAAATAGATTATTAAAAAGGGTTAGGGATTACGCTCAGGTAAGAGCAAATGGAGATATCACAGAAGATGTGGCAAAAGATGCACTAGAGCTACTTGGTGTGGATTCTCTTGGGCTTGATTATGTGGACGAAACTCTTTTAAAAACAATCATCGAGAAGTTTGGTGGAGGACCAGTTGGACTGGATACACTTGCTGCTTCAATAGGTGAGGATAGAAACACAATTGAAGACGTATATGAACCGTATCTAATACAGTTAGGATTTATAAACAGAGGTGCGAGAGGAAGAATGGCAATGCCAAAAGCGTACAAACATCTCAATTATCCTATAGGTGAGGAATAGAAAGAAGGGGAATGTACTATCTCATACGTGCTCCAGGCAGTCGAGCTGCATTGTCGCGTAGTATGAGATAGCTACATTCCCTTTAATTATTCTCTCGAACTATAGAATAATTGAGAAAGTTTGTACTGAGCAAAAATCAGAGGAAGTTTGTCTTTTGAGTTGATATTTGTTTTTTTAGATAGTATAATTGTATTATAGAGATTGATGTTAGATTAATTTGTTTAAAGTTTTTTATGATTTTGCTTATTTTTCTAATGTGTCGTGCTCGATGTTGAAAATTCAACGTTTTTAGAGGTTTTTTAAGAGAAAATCGGCATTTTTTAAGGTTAAAAATGTGAAAACGCTTGCATGCTCGATAATCGTGTTTTTAGGCTAGTGATATCAATGGTTTCAGAGGGTAGGATTTATAAAATTGTTCCCCGTAAGGGGACGAAAACTACTTATGACTATAATGTTTGCTTCTCATAGTATCACATTTATAAAATTGTTCCCCGTAAGGGGACGACGAGAGTCAGAGGGCTCTATTTTTTTGTCAAAAATTACCACTCCCAAAAGAAAAATAATTCCCCAAAAAAATCTAATATATTAATAGAAGAAAGTTTTTAAAATTTCAGAAAAAAACATCTTCTAAATATTGAAAATACTTGCACATAAAGAAAAATTTACCTGTAAAAAAATATTCCACAAAAGTTTAGTTGATAAATTTTAAAGAAAGTCAATTTGTAAATATATATGGAAAAAAATTTGTTTTTTTGTTATCATAAAAAGAGTATGCAAAAATAAAATGTCAAATAACAACATCAGGTTATATACCAGATGAACTATAAAAAATGATTATAAGAAAGGAAGAGAGAGCTTTGAAGACAAGCGATTTTAATTTTGATTTACCACAGGAATTAATTGCTCAGACTCCAATAGAAGATAGATCTGCATCAAGACTTATGGTGTTAGATAAGGAAACTGGAGAGATTGAACATAAAATTTTTAGAGATATCAAAGAATATCTTAAACCAGGTGATTGTCTAGTTTTAAATGATACTAGAGTAATACCTGCTAGATTAATCGGTGAAAAAGTGGACACAGGTGGAAAGATAGAGTTTTTACTTTTAAAGAGAAACACAGACGACACTTGGGAATCACTAGTTAAGCCAGGGAAGAGAGCCAAAATAGGGACTAAGTTCTCATTTGGTGGAGGAAAGTTAATCGGTGAAGTAGTTGGAATGGCTGATGAAGGTGCGAGAATTATAAAATTCCACTACGACGGAATATTTGAGGAAATATTAGATGAATTAGGAAATATGCCACTTCCTCCATACATAACAGAAAAATTAGAGGAAAAGGAAAGATACCAGACAGTTTATTCAAAACACAATGGATCTGCTGCAGCGCCAACTGCAGGACTACATTTTACAAATGAATTATTAGAAGAAATCAAGGAAATGGGTGTGGATATAGCATTTGTAACTCTACACGTTGGTCTTGGAACATTTAGACCTGTAAAAGTTGACGATGTTTTAAACCACGAAATGCACTCAGAGTTCTACATGGTTACTCAGGAAGCTGCCGACAAGATAAACAAAGCTAAAGAAAATGGAAATAGAGTAATATGCGTTGGAACTACAAGCTGTAGAACAATAGAATCTGCTGCTGAAGAAGACGGACACATGACAGCAAAGAGTGGATGGACAAACATATTTATCTACCCAGGGTACAAATTCAAGGTGTTAGACAACCTAATTACAAACTTCCACCTACCAGAATCTACACTAATAATGTTAGTAAGTGCGCTTTGTGGAAGAGAGCATGTGCTAAATGCATATAATGAAGCTATAAAAGAAAGATATAGATTCTTCAGCTTTGGAGATGCGATGTTCATAAAATAGTGGAAATGTTGATAAATAAATTAGTAAAAATAATGAATTCTTAATATGTATATAAAACTAGGGGTTGAGAAATTTGAAACACAAAAAGAATGGATTTATTTTAAATACGGCGTTTATTTTCGAAAAAATTCTTGCGGCGGTTGTATTAATTGCCGTATTTTTGGGAACAATAGATGTCCTAAGACTTATATGGGATACGTATATAGTTAATTTTGAAAATATAATTCAGTATGAGCAGCTAAATGACATGCTTGGACAGATACTTCTTTTAGTAATTGGGGTTGAGCTTGTTGTAATGCTTTCGTTGCATTTGCCAGGAGCGCTGATAGAAGCACTTTTATATGCGATTGCAAGAAAAATGCTTTTAATTCCTAAAAAAGAAGGGATGTTAGAGATACTTTTAGGAGTAATTGCGATTGCTGGGCTGTTTATAATCAAAAAATACTTGATAGACCATAATGAAAACGACGAAGATGAGAAGACGTTAGAGGATCATAAAGTCGACTTTGTATGCAAGGCACTTCCAATATTCTGCAAAAACAGAAAAGACAAAAATCACGTGTGCACTTGCCAGAAAAACGAGGAAAAAGAAGAAATTGATAATTAGATAAAATAAAATTAAAAAGAAAGGATGAGAAGATGTACGCAGTAACTTATGAATTAATAAAAACTTGTAAACAGAGTGGTGCGAGATTAGGTGTGCTTCACACTCCACATGGCGATATAGAAACTCCAATATTCATGCCAGTTGGAACTCAGGCAACAGTAAAATCAATGACACCAGAAGAATTAAAAGAAATAGGATCTCAGATAATCCTATCAAATACATACCATTTATACCTAAGACCAGGTCACGAATTAGTGAAAAAAGCTGGAGGGCTTCACGAATTCATGCACTGGGACAAACCAATATTAACAGATAGTGGTGGATTCCAGGTATTCTCACTTGGGCCACTTAGAAAAATTTCTGAAGAAGGTGTTGAATTTAGATCACACTTAGATGGTTCTAAACATTTCCTAACTCCAGAAAAAGCTATGGAAATACAGAACGCATTAGGCTCAGACATAATGATGGCATTTGACGAATGTGCTCCATACCCAGCTAGTAGAGAATACGTTAAAAATTCTTTAGAAAGAACTACTAGATGGTTAGAAAGATGTAAAGAAGCTCACAAAAATCCTGAAAAACAGGCACTATTTGGAATAATACAGGGTGGAATGTACAAGGATTTAAGAGAGCAGTCAGCAAAAGAAATAACTGCAATAGATTTACCAGGTTATGCAATAGGTGGACTAAGTGTTGGTGAACCAAAACCAATGATGTACGACATATTAGAACATACAACTCCATTTATGCCAGTGGACAAGCCAAGATATTTAATGGGTGTTGGAAGTCCTGACGATTTAATAGAAGGTGTAATTAGAGGGGTGGATATGTTTGACTGCGTTCTACCTACAAGAATAGCTAGAAACGGAACTGCAATGACAAGTCAGGGAAAAGTTGTTGTTAGAAATGCGACTTACGCAGAAGACTTCACTCCACTTGATCCAGAATGTGATTGCTACACTTGCAGAAACTACACTAAGGCTTATATAAGACATCTTATAAAAACTAATGAGATATTAGGTGCGAGATTAATAACTACTCACAACTTACATTTCTTATTAAAATTAATGGAAAACATAAGACAGGCAATAAGAGAAGATAGACTTCTTGATTTTAGAGAAGAATTCTTCACAAAATATGGATACGAATTATAAAAAGAAATGGCTGCTGCAGATTTTGTAGTAGCCATTTGACGTAACACAAGTATTCGCTCTCCAGGCTTCAGCGCCCCATCCATTTATGTAACACATTTCAATGTTATGGGGCGCTTGCAGAATTGTCGGTGAGAGCTACTTGTGTTTACGTCTTAAAAAAGGCTACTTACAAAATCATAGCAGCAGTCTTTTCTTAAATTATAATTCGTACATAAATTGCTCAGAAAACGAGGAAGGTTTATCTTTGGTAAATGGTTTTGGAAGTTGGTATTAGGGGATTTAGGCAGATTGTTTTTTTGTTATGATTTATTGTGTTTCTGTATTTGATATATGTATATAAATGCGTTATAATATTCTTTAGACCTTAAAATAAAGGAAATATTGTATATTTGGAGGGAATTAAAATGCCAGCACAGCAGTTAATTATGAGTGTGGTTTTATGGATAGTAGTTTTCGCAGTATTCTACTTCTTATTAATAAGACCACAGAAGAAAAAAGATAAAGAGCTTAAACAGATGAGAGACTCTATAAATGTAGGGGACAAAGTTGTTACTATAGGTGGACTTTGCGCTACAGTTGCAAAAGTTGAAGAAGAGAGAGTTGTACTTGAAGTTGGTCCAAACAGAACTAAAATGCCATTTGAAAAATGGGCAATAGGTACTGTTACAGAAAAGAAAGAAGTTAAACACGAAATAGCTGATCCAGCTAAAGAAAAAGAAGAAAATTAATATTTTTTATTATGAAGGGGCTTTTAAGAAGTCCCTTTTTTAATGCTTTGAAAAAATATATCTATTCCTCTCCAGGCAGTCGAGCTGCATTGTCGAGAAAATAGATATATTTAATTTCAAAGCAAAAAGAGAAATTCTTTGAAAAGCCCCTTCATAATAAAAAGTATTTTCTACAAGGAAGGTATAAGATTTTTAAAGTGTTTTAAAATATGTGATTATTCTTTATATGATTAATTATTTTGTTATTTTTTGGTTATTTATCTAAAAAAAGAGGTGTTAGTTATTGGAAAAGTATAGGTATATATGTTATAATTAAAAATAATACTATGAATGGAGGACTTTAAAATGTCAAAAAAACATATAAAAACTTTATCAAAAGCTACTTTAAAAAACAGTGCATCTAAAGGTGGATGTGGAGAATGCCAGACTTCTTGTCAGTCAGCATGTAAAACATCTTGTACAGTTGCTAACCAGGAATGCGAAAGATAATAAATTCTTAATAAAACAAAATTGGACAGTTAATTACTGTCCTTTTTTGTATTAAAAAAAGAGGTGATTTGGTTTGAAAAAGTTATTATCAACAATATTATCAGCGATGTTAGTTGTATCTATGACTGTGGCTTCTGCATCTGCATTGACATTTGTGGAGATAAAAGGGAGTAATAGATATCAAACATCGGCGCTAATTGCAGATAAGCAGAATTATACAACTGCTATTTTAGTAAATTCTACAAAGAGTATAGCAGACGGACTTAGTGCTAGTGCTCTTGCTGGTGCTGCAAA
>UQCY01000042.1 GCA_900539645.1 uncultured Clostridium sp.
GCCGAACGGCACGCTCCGTGGTGTGAGAGGGGCTACAAGTTAGCCCCTACTTGATAATCCTATCTATTTTATAAATTGAAGTCGTAAATGAAGAACTTCATATCTGCCATCTGTCCATCAACCTCTACTTTTTCTCTTTTTTCTCCTCTTCTAGTCATACCATTGTGTTCATAGAATCCAAAGTTACAAGTTGTATCAGTAAATAAGTAGAAATCATTCATACCATCAGATTTCATATATTTATTGAATAGAAGAAAAGAAGTACTTGAGGATAAATTGCAGAAATTGAGTAAGTGTGATGAGGTAAGAAATAAAAACTATATAAAAGTTGTTGAGTGTGAGGAAGAAAAATTTTTCTACACACCTTTTAAGTTTGAGGACGACGATTTAAAGCAGCTTATATCACATATAAAGGATGTTTGGACAGTTGACGAATACTGCAAAGGAATAGGAAGTTTTGTTTCGGTTGAAAAGATACAAAGAGGAGAATTTGAGGAATATGATGGTTTATTTATAGAAATGTTAGATGATATAGATTCTGATAATATGATAATAAAGCCAAAGGGAAAATATATTTGTGCGTATCATATGGGAGATTGGGATACACTGCCAGATTTTTATGATGAAATTGTAAAATACGCAGAAGAAAATAATCTAACACTTGTTGGATATTCTTTTGAAATAGGAATGAACGACTTTGCTATTTCAGATATGGAGGATTATATTACTCAAATTATGATAAGAGTTGAAGAAAATAACATCAATAGTGTAAAATAAATTATTGGAATTAAAGAGATGATAAATTCTAAATAAAGGTTAGAATGATAAATTTTATAATATAAAAATAGAGAGGAAAAAAGATGAATTTACCAGAAAGATTTTTAAATGATGTTAAGGAGCTTTTAGGAGATGAGTTTGAAGATTTTATAAAAAGCTACGAGCAGAAAAAAACTACTGCTATAAGAGTAAATACAATGAAAATGGAAAAAGATAGATTAAAAGAGCTTTTAGATTGTAATACAGAGGATATTCCATGGGCAGAAGAAGGGCTTTATTACGATGAAGATGAATACAAACCAGGGAGAAATCCACTTCATGATGCAGGAGCATACTACTTACAGGAGCCTTCTGCAATGAGCGTTGTACCAAAGGCTGATATACAAGAAGGAGATAGAGTTCTTGATATGTGTGCTGCACCTGGAGGAAAATCTACATATATATTATCAAAGTTAAATAATACAGGGCTTTTAGTATCTAATGAGATAAATGCGACTAGAATAAAGGCACTTGGAGAAAATCTTGAGAGATTTGGAGCAGCCAATGCGATAATAACTAATACAGATTCTAAGGGATTGTTAAAAGTATTTGAAGGATATTTTGATAAGGTTATAATAGATGCACCTTGTTCTGGAGAAGGTATGTTTAGAAAAGATCAGGTTGCAATCGACGATTGGAGCTATGCAAAGGTAATAGAATGTAGAGATATTCAGCATGAAATAATTAGAGATGGATATAAAATGCTTAAAAATGGAGGAACTTTAGTCTATTCAACTTGTACTTTTGCAAAGGAAGAGGACGAAGATATAATAGACGGATTTGCAGAAGAATTTGAAAATGCAGAGGTTGTACTAAAGGAAAGATTATGGCCACACAAGGTAAAAGGAGAAGGACACTTTGTAGCTAAGATAATAAAACACGACGAAGAGGATTGTAGTGTAAAACCAGCGAAATTCAAAAGATTGGATAAAGAGCTAAAAGATTACAGAGATTTTGAAAAAAAATTCTTAAACATAAAACTAGATGGAGACTTCTTTATAAGAGGAGAAAACTTATATCTAATGCCTAAAGATTCTCCAGATACTAAGAAGATAAAACTACTAAGACAAGGATTACATCTTGGTGAGTTAAAGAAAAATAGATTTGAGCCTTCTCACGCATTGGCTCATTATCTTAAAAAAGAAGATGTTAAAAACTTTGCTGATTTTAAATTTGACTCAGATGAGATAAAAGCTTATATGAGTGGAGATGTAATAAGCACTGGAGAGAGCAGAGGATGGATAATTGTAGGTGTTGAAGGCGTTTCTCTAGGTTGGGGAAAAGAGTCTGGAGGAGTTATAAAAAATAGATATCCTAAAGGACTTAGAAGAAAAATTCAACTTTAGAAAAATGAAAGACGAAATTATAAAAAAGTGATATAGTATAAGTATGTTTTGAAGACAACTGATATTTTCAAAGCGTATTTATATTTATTTGTTATGATTGGAGATGAAGCTTTTGAGTAAAAAAGATAAAAACGAAAATAAAAAAGCAGAAAAAGAGAATAAAGGAGCTTTTTCTGTAGTAAAAGAATGGGTTGGAATAATAGTAACAGCCCTTATAATAGCAGGTGTAGTAGTTCAGTTTGTTAGACCTACAAGAGTTGATGGAGAATCAATGCTTTCTACACTTCAGGATAGAGATTATCTAATAGTTAATACTATAAAATATAAAATAGGAGATCCAAAGAGAGGGGATATTATAATATTTGACACAGATATGCCTATTGATGGATACTCAGATTTGTCTGTGGAAACAAGAAACCCACTTAGAAGAGCTATGGACTTTATTCTTCACGATGACAGCAGAGGTAAAGACCTTGTAAAAAGGGTAATAGGTGTTGGTGGAGACCATGTACAGATATCTAACGGAGAAGTTAGAGTAAATGGTGAAGTAATAGATGAGCCTTATTTAGATGAAGGAATGTACACAGAAGGAGATGTCGATGTTGTAGTTCCTGAAGGAAAGGTATTCGCAATGGGAGATAATAGAGTAAATAGCTTAGATAGTAGATTCCCAGAAGTTGGATTAATAGACGAAAAAGATATAATGGGCCATGTTATGCTTAGACTATTCCCAATGTCTAGCTTTGGCTTTGTAGATTAATTTTAAGGAATTAGAAAAATGAGAATAGGTGTAGCTTGTTTATACTATGAAATAGAAAAAACTCTAGAGATTATAGAGCGAAATAGAGATTTTATCAATCATTTAGAAATAGGGATAGACACAGTTGCTCAAATTAACAAGGTAGCTCCTTTTATCGACAAGATAGAGGAGCTTGGCTTGTCTATTGGAGTACATTTGGCTATGGAGATAAATACATGTGAGGAAATAGAGTGTATTAGAATCTCTTGGGCAAAGTTCTGTTCTGATATGTGTAGAGGTGTTGAATTTTTAAAACCAGAGTATTTAAATTTACATCTTGGATATGCTATGAAAAATAGATTTTTAAAGGATAAGAAAAGATATTTAAATAATTCTGTGGATTTATTTTTTAAACTAGAAGAAAATTTGCAAAGGTTATCAAGAGTTCCTGTGATAACTGTGGAAAACTCATACAGTTTAGAGGGTGGAGATTTAATGAATACGGGGATATCCACAGGAGAATTTGAGTATATTTTTGAAAATACAAATAAAATAAGGGAAAAAGTTGATATGCCTTATTTCTGCTTTGATACAGGGCACTGTATTTTAAGTGAAGATGACTATTCTACTCTTAAAGAATATACAAAGGTTGTTCATATTAGTGATTGCAGCGGTGAAGTAGACGATCATGTTGAAATTTTCTCCGGTAGACTTACAGGGGAAGAGCTGCAAGCAGCAATAGATATGAGTCCAGATTACGCAGTAATAGAGGTTAAGTCAGAGTATTTGGAGAATAGTATAACTAGGGTTAAAGAATTTTTTAAAATAATATAATAATAAGTAAGTGTTAAATAAACAATTTGGGAGGTTTGAGATGGGAGTAATAGAAGTTAAAGTTGACGGAAAAATTGAAAAATTTGAAAGAAAAAATAGAGATTATTTACTTCTTTCTGAAATAGCAGATGAGTTTAACGAAGCACATGATGGGGTTGTAACAGCAGCGATAAAGGGGAAATCTCTTTGTGATTTATACGAAAAAGTATACAACGGTGAAGAGGTAGAGCTTTTAGATTTTTATAATGAAGATGGAGCTAGAGTGTACTTTAGAGGCCTTTCTTTTGTATTTATAACAGCTTGCAGAAAACTTTATGAAAAAATGGAAGTTACAGTAGAGCACTCTTTATCAAATGGTGTCTACTATAGTATGGATATAGGTAGAGAACTTACAGATAAAGATATAGAAGATATAAAAAATAAAATGAGAAATATAGTAGCTGAAGATTGTCCGATTAAAAAGGTTGTAATGGATAAATTGGATGCTGGACAGATTTTTAGAATACTTAGTAGAGAAGATAAAGCAGAACTTATAGAAAATAAGGATGAAGAGAATGCAAAAATATATGTGTGTGAAGGTTATATAGATCATTTTTATGGAATGATGCCACCTTCTACAAAATATATGGATGTATTTGATGTAGTTAAATACAAAAAAGGTGTTGTTCTTATGGGGCCATCAGAAGATGATGCACTAGTTCCAGAGAAGTTTATAGATCAGCCTAAGCTATCAAATATTTACGATGAGTCTGAAGATTGGGCTGCAAAATTAGGTGTAATGAATGTGATAGATTTAAATAGAATAATTGAATCTGGAGAATCAGGAGATGTTATAAGAACTGTTGAAGCACTTCATGAGAAGAAGATTTCTCAGATTGCCGATATGATAAAAGAAAGAAACAGTAGAGTTATTTTAATAGCAGCTCCTTCATCATCAGGTAAGACAAGTTTTGCACACAGACTTTCTATACAGATGAGGGTTAGTGGAGTAAAATCTAGAGCAATTTCTTTAGATGATTACTTTATAGAAAGAGAGCATACACCTCGTAAGGCAGATGGTTCTTATGACTATGAATCTATAAATGCTATAGATGTTGAAAAATTCAATGAAGACATGAACACGCTTTTAAGTGGTGGAGAAATTGAGATAATAAGATACGATTTTAAAACTGGTAAGAGAGTGTTTACTGGAGAGATGATGTCTATTGGAGAAAATGAATCTATAATAATCGAGGGAATACATGGACTAAATCCTAAATTAACTGCTCATATAGATGATAGTAAAAAATTTAGAATATATATAAGTGCATTAACTCAGATAAATCTTGATTCTCACAACAGAATACCTACAACAGATTTAAGACTTATAAGAAGAATTGTAAGGGACTCTAATTTTAGAGGATATAGTGCAGAAGATACTATAAAAAGTTGGAAGAATGTAAGAGAGGGAGAAAAAGAGAATATATTCCCTTATCAAGAAGAGGCAGATGCTATGTTTAATTCAGCGTGTGTATACGAAATTTCAGTATTAAAGAAATATGTAGAGCCACTTTTAAAGGAAGTAGATCCAGAAAGTATAGAATATATTGAGGCAGCAAGAATACTTAGCTTTATACAATACTTTGCTACGATAGAGGATGTTTCTGATATACCATCAACATCTATTGTCAGAGAATTTATTGGAGGAAGCAAAATAGTTTAATGACATAAAATTTTTTTTTGACAATATAAGGATTGGTAATATATAATTGAGAGTAGTATGATTTATATTAAAAAATTTTTTTAGGAGAGAGAATTATGAAAGAGGTAATGGTTTTAAGAGATTTAGAATGTATAAAAGCTGTGGCGCATCCAAAAAGAATAGAAATATTAAACCAGTTCAAAAATTCTCCACTATCTGCTAAACAATTGTCAGAAATTTTAGAAGAACCTCATGCAAAAATAAACTACCATATAAAGATGCTTTATAAGGTGGGGATATTAGATTTAGTAGAGGAAAAAATAAAATCAGGAATAGTTGAAAAATACTATTATCCAACAGCTAAAAGTATAGAGATAGGGAAGAATGTTTTTAATTTTTCATTAGCAGGAAAAATTGAAGGGGAAACTGATGAGTTCTATGTAAATAAGTTTGAAGATGTTAGCGAAGCGTTTTTCAATGCTGCTGAAGCTGGAAAATTAAGTGGATCTAATATAGAAGATTTCCACAATGTAGAATTATCAAAAGAAGAAGCTGAAGAAATAAAAGAAACTCTTCGTGCAAAATTAGAGGAAATATCAGCTAGAGAAAACAGAGATGCTGATAGAGAACGTTACGAAGTAGCTTTTGTTTCTATACCAGAAAAATAGAAATTATGATATGTAAGATATAACAAGGGATATCTAGTTAATTTGTGGTTAATTAGAATCCCTTATTTTTTTGTTTTGGTTATTATATAATTTTTAGGGTATAAGAATGTATATGAAATTACGAAATTTATAATTTATCAGGAGGATTATTTATGTTTACTATAGGTGCACATGTTTCAATAGCAAAAGGTTTTAAAAAGGCAGCTCAGATTTCTGTGGATATAGGAGCAAATACGTTCCAGTTTTTCAGTAGAAATCCAAGAGGTGGAAATGCAAAAGAATTTAATGAAAAGGATATGGATGCGTTTCAGAAGATTAGAGAGGAAAATAATTTTGGAAAATTATTAGCACATGCTCCATATACTATGAATTTAGCAGCTGCAAATGAAGATACTTATGAATTTGCAAAGATGGTTATTAGAGAAGATGTTAAGAGAATGGATTCAATAGGTGTTGAGTACATTTGTTTCCATCCAGGAAGCCATGTAGGTGGCGGAGTTGAAGAAGGTACTAGAAAGATAATAGAAGGGCTTAATCAGGCTATAACTGGAGATGAGAATATAACTGTACTTCTTGAAACTATGTCTGGAAAAGGTACTGAGATAGGAAGAAGTTTTGAGGAGATAAGAGCTATAATAGACGGCGTTGAGCATAATGAAAGAATAGGTGTATGTATGGATACATGTCATATATTCTCTGCTGGATACGATATAGTTAATGATTTAGATGGTGTTTTAGATGAGTTTGATAGAGTGATTGGTCTTGATAGATTAAAGACTATACATTTGAATGATAGTATGATGCCTTTTGGAAAGCATAAGGATAGACATGCTGGTATAGGTGAAGGAGAGATTGGGATGAAGGCTCTTTTAGAGGTTGTTAATCATCCTAAATTAAGAGATATTCCATTCTTCTTGGAAACTCCTTATGATGATGAGGGACATGGAAGAGAAATTGCAATGCTAAAAGAAAATAGATAATATAAATAAAGATTAAAACACTAAAAAATTATTACGACATCTTATTGAATTATCTATTTTCTTATATTGAAATTTCTACATAAAGAAAAGTTTTTTAGAATAAAATAATTACAATCTAATTGTCAAAAATTATAGCTTATTTTTCGTTATCTTTTTTTACTATGTTATATTCTATAGCATATTCTGATGCAGGGTAGAGTTCGATTTCTACTCTAGGGTTTTCTTTGTCTATGAAGTCAAATAGCATTACAGGTTTTAGTTGTTTGTCGTTTTTTATTATTCCGCTTTTTTCTAGTCCGTCACAGATGCTTTTTGGATAGTTGTGAAGATCCCCCATTTTTTTGTTTGGGAAGTATAGTTTCATGACTGTTATTAGGTTTTCTTCTATTTGTTCACCTTGATATTGTTGGTTTACGTATCCTGCAATCATGTTTTCGTAAGCTAGATATTTTGAATATTTACCTTTTGCTGGCATCCAAGCCTGTCCATTTACGTTATGTAGTTTGAAATTAGACTTACTTATTGGTCTACCAGGGATTACCAGTTTTATCATAATTTACCACCTTTTTTTAATTTGTGTTATCATATTAATAATAACATTATACTTTTTTAGTGATGTTAAATCAAATTGAATGTTTCTGAAGTAAAAAGGAGGAGGCATTTTTGTTAATTAAGGATGATTTTGAAGGTAGAGAGTTAAAATCAAGAAACGAGATTGTAAAGTCAATTTTTTTAGAGTATGGAGTGGATTATTGTGGAATTGCTCCAGTAAAATTTGGAAATGAGATCAGAGATATTTTGCAGAAGAGAGCAGATGAGAATCATCTTAGCGGTATGGAAGAGAGTGATATAGATAAAAGGCTTGATGCTACTTTGATAATGGAGGATGCAAAGTCGATAATAGTTGCAGCTTTTCCTTATTACTGTGGGGATGTAAATGACTCTAATATTTCTTGTTATTGTAGAGGATACGATTATCATTTAGTAATTAGGGGTATAATGAACAGTATCTGTGAAAAAATACAGGAAAAATTTTCGAATGGGGAAAATGATACACAGGAAAATTCTATAAAAACAGAGATATTTGTAGATAATGGTCCGCTTGTTGACAGGTATTTGGCCTATATTTCAGGGATAGGATTTTGGGGGATGAATGGTAGTATAATAACTGATAAATATGGATCATATGTATTTATTGGTTATATTGTTACAAACTTAGATATAGAAAAAGATGTTCCTTTGGAAAAGACCTGCTTAAAATGCGGAAAATGTATAAAGAGCTGTCCAGGAAATGCACTTCTTGAAGGCTATGATATGGATGCTAAAAAATGTATTTCTTATATAACCCAAAAGAAAGGCGAGCTTAGTGACGATGAAAAGAATATAATCAAGGAAAATAAAATTATTTTTGGATGTGATATGTGTCAAAAGGTATGTCCTCATAATAAGAATATTGAAATGACAAATATTGAAGAATTTAAAAATGATTTAATTGAAAAGCTTGATTTAGAGGAGATAAATCGGATATCAAATAAAGAATTTAAAAGAAGATATTATAATAGAGCATTTTCTTGGAGAGGAAAGGGAATTATAAAGAGAAATCTTGAGATATTGGAGGAAGATTAATGGGAAAAAGTAGTGAAGAGATAAAAGAAATTTTAGATTTATTAGAGATTCAGTATCCTGATGCTGAGTGTGAATTGCATTATACGACGCCTTTTGAATTGTTAGTTGCGACAATTCTTTCTGCTCAGTGTACAGATGTCAGAGTAAATAAGGTAACAGATGAAATGTTTAAAGTTTGCAATACACCGAAACAGTTTGCAGATCTTTCTGAGGAAGAAATAGGAGAGATGATAAAAACTTGTGGGCTTTACAAAAGTAAGGCTAAAAAAATAAAGATGACATCAGAAATTTTATACAACGATTACAACTCAGAGGTTCCAGACTCATTAGAAGAACTAGTAAAGCTTCCAGGTGTAGGAAGAAAAACTGCGGGAGTTGTTTTAAGTAATGCATTTGGGCATCCTGCGATTCCAGTAGATACTCATGTTTTTAGAATAGTAAATAGAATAGGAATTGTCGAAACTTCTACTCCTGAAAAAACAGAATTTGAACTTATGAAAGTTCTTCCTAAAGAAAGATGGTCAAAAGCACATCATTTATTTATCTTTTTAGGAAGAAGAATGTGTAAGGCTAGAAAGCCAGAATGTACCGACTGCCCGATAAAAAAGCATTGTAATTATTTTTTAGAGATAGTAAAATAAAAGACTGAGAATACTTTATAATGAGGAATACTATTGAATAAAATAAATGCTTTATAGGAATAGTATATATGTAGGAGGAAGATAGATGGCAATTAATATAGTTTTAGTTGAGCCTGAAATACCACATAATACAGGCAATATAATAAGAACATGTGCAGTTACAGGTGCAAAATTACACCTTGTAAAACCATTAGGATTTGAATTAACAGATAAACATCTTAAAAGATGTGGTCTTGATTATTGGGATATAGCAGATGTTAAGATATATGAAAACTTTGAAGAACTAGAAGCTCAGAATCCAGATGCACAGTATGTTTTAGGAACAAGTAAGGTCAAAAGAACTCATACTGATGTAGAATATAAAGATGGATGTTTTCTTGTTTTTGGAAGCGAAACAAAAGGTTTATCTAAAGAAATAATAGAAAGACATATAGAGGATTGTGCAAGAATCCCTATGCTTGATTTAGAAAGAGCTAGATGTTTAAATCTTTCTAATGCTGTTGCAGTTATGACATACGAAGCGCTTAGACAGCTAGATTACCCAGGAATGAGATAATAAACAGGAGGAGAATGGATATGAGTAAAATTAAAATAATATGCGATAGTCTTTGTGATTTAGACAAAAGCATAGTTGAAAAAAATGATATAGAAATGATACCACTAACTGTGATAATCGGGGAAAAAGAATACAGAGATGGTATAGATATTTCAAAAGATGATTTTTATAAAATGTTAAGAAATGAAAATGTATATCCAAAAACATCTCAGGTAACTTATGGACAGTTTAAAGAAGTGTTTGGTAAATACAATTCAGAAGATACTAGCATATTATATATAGCTGCATCTTCTTCAGCAACTGGAACTTGCCAGAGTGCAATAATGGCAAAAAATGATATGTCAGGAGATATAAGAGTTTTCGATTCTCAGCAGGTTTGCTACGGTATAGCTAGATACGTTATAGAGGCAATAAAATTAAGAGATGAAGGAAAAACTATAGATGAGATATTAGAAGCTCTTGAAGCTATGAAAGAAAAAGTATTTGTAATGTTCTGCACAGATACACTTGAATACCTTCAGAAAGGTGGAAGAATTTCTTCTACTAAAGCAGCTATAGGAAATATATTAAATATTAAACCTATATTATACGTTAAAGATGGTTTAGTATCACAGTTATCTCAGGTTAGAGGTAAAAGAAATTTAGTATCTAAAATGGTAGAATTAACAAAGGACAAATGTGGAGATCTTTCAGGACAGACTGCATATGTGGGATATACTGATAATGATGAGGATGAAATAAAGAAATTTATGGATTGTGTAAAAGAAGAACTTCATCCGGATAATATAGAGTTATTCCAGATAGGAACAGGAATAGGAACTCATTCAGGTCCTGGAGCAATGGGAATTATTTGCCTAAAGAAATAGAATAATTATTTTTAGGGAGGATAAGATGAGGTTAAAAAAATTTATAATTTCATCTCTTTCGGCTGTTATGATTGCTACTAGCCTTGGTGGTTGTAGTATGATTAATAAAGAAAAGGAAAAAGAGGAGCCAGTATCGGATTTAGTAAATGTAACTCTTTTGACTGATGCAGAAGGTGGAGCAGGGGAAACACTTATTTCATCAGCAAGAGCAGGTCTTGAAGAAGCTGAATCTGGTCTTGGTATAGATGGAAGATTTATAAAATGTTCAAGTAAAGACGATATAAAGAGTAATATAGAGGTTCTTGTAAAGGGAGGAAAAACTTCTCTAATAATAGGAGCAGGACCTAGATTTGAAAATATAATAAGTGTATACGCTAAAAAATATCCTAATCAGGATTTTGCATTAATAGATGCTACAGTTGATGGAGATATGCCTAAGAATTTAACTAGCATAACATTTGATGATGAAAGATCTGGGTTTATAGCTGGATTTATAGCAGGAAAGATGACTGCTAAAAATAAAGTGGGATATATAAGTGGAACAAGTGGAAGTAGTGAAAAAGCGTATAGACAAGGTTTTGAAAAAGGTCTAAAAAAAGCCAATGATAAAAATCCAGAAATTATATCTAGAAATGTAAATATATATGAATCTTATGAGGATGCAAAAAATGCATTTGTGGATGTAGAATATTATGGAGCAGATATACTATTTGCACCTACAGAGGATGATTCAAAGGCAGCTATAGATTCAATTAATAGCAATTATTCAAAAATTATAGCCGTTAATAAAGATCAGTACCATTATTCTAAAGATAAGGTGGTTGCATCTATAACAAAAAGCTATTCAAAGGCTGTTTATGATTCATGTGCCATGGTATACGATGGGGGAGATTCTTTTAAAGGTGGAAAAAATACTCAATATGGTGTAGCTGAAAAAGCAATAGCTTTAGCTCCATCTACAGAAAATACAGTTCCACCGGATGTACTTAGCTCATTGAGCAAGGCATTAAAAGAAGAATACTCTTCAGGGAACTAGAAAAATCAAAAAATAGAAAGATTTTTAAAAAAAGTTTCAAAAATGATAAAAAAATAACTTTAAAAACTATATAAAAAAACTTTTATGTGTAAAAAAAGGCAAGGTATTTATAAAAATATCTTGCCTTTTTTGATGAATTATGTTATATAAGTTTAAAAAGAAAGAATTAAAAAAAGATTCTGAAAACTAATTGACAACTTGCAAAATAGAGTGTATAATCTAATTAAAGAAAAAGATAAAAACACTTTTTCAAAAACAAAACTAAATCTAATAAAAAGATTAAGTTAATTGGAAGATTTGGATAGAATCCAAAAATAAGAAAAAAGAAAGTGGTGGGTCCAATGAAAATATAAAGAATATATATCAGTAAATTGAATTATAAGATACTTAATTATATATTTAAAATATATAAAAGTATATAAAATAAAAATGGATGGCAATCAATATACAGATATATAATACAAAATAAAAAAATCTATTCTCTAAACATTAAAGCAATTAAACTTCATCCAGCAAAAAGTAGTAACAGAAATAAAACCTCCGAGAAAAAGTAGTTCAAAGTTACATTAATCGCATTATAATCTAATATAATAAAAAATATAAACTAAAATAATTTGCAAAAAGGTTAATTAAAACTATTAATTAATTATAAAATCTAAAAAGGACAGGTAACAAAAATGGTAAAGAAAAACGGTGATACATTATAGACACCATCTCTAGAAGGTCAAAGAAAATTGGCAAAGATGGTGTCTATAATTTTTTTTGTTTATAAAGAAATTTATTAGTTTTTTGTTGGATCAAATTAATTGATATAAGATTTTTGGAGCAGGATAAATTAGTTGAAATAGCGAAACAAAAAAATAAAATAAATTCAAAAAATATTCTGAAAAATAGTTGACAACTTGCAAAACTGGGAGTATAATTTAATTAAACAAAAAGATAAAAGATTTTTAAAATAAATCTAAATCAAAAAATAGCTAAAGTAGCAAATATAAAAAGAAAGTGGTGAGTCCAATGAAAAGTTAAGAATTAAACAAAAACATCCAGCATAGAGTTTACATTAGCCATTACAAATTAAAACCTCCAAGATTACAAAATTAAAAAAGCACTACAAAGAAGTTAAAACTAAAGGGTAAAGCAAGTGAATCTTAAAAAAGATTCGTTATATACTAACAAATGTTATAAAAAATAACATATTGATTAAATAGATAAAATCATCTAAACAGAAAAAAATATAAGCGAATTTAATTAGATGATATAAAAAATAATATTACAATTAAAATTAATATAGATTGTGGAAAAGGAAAGGTAAAAAATATGATAATAAAGAAAAACGGTGACATATTATAGACACCATCTCATAAGCAAAAGCTGAAAGAGATGGTGTCTATTTTTTTATTCTTAAGGAAATTATAATAATTTAAAACTGTGGAAAACTTGTGTACAATAGTAATATGAATGTATTGAAAAAGCGAAAAGATGAAAAAATAATTAATAAAA
>UQCY01000043.1 GCA_900539645.1 uncultured Clostridium sp.
AATATGAGTTTAGTCGGATTAAGAAATTTTAGAGTTGTTAAATTAACGCAGGACGATAATTTAGGAGTTGCGTATGATACAGAAATAAAACAGTTAAAAGGAGCTAAAAATGTAAAGATAACTCCAAAGTCAGACACAGCCGAAAACTATGGAGATGACCAGCTTTTAGAAACAGTAACATCCCTAGGAGCAATAGAAGTTGAGATGGAAATATCTGACTTAACATTAGAAGAACAGGCTTATGTATTAGGATATGAATATGCTGAAGGAGTCTTGAAAGAAACTAAAGACTTTAATCCACCAGAGTTAGCACTTGGATTTGAAGGAACTAAGTCAGGTGGAGGATTTAGAAATATATGGCTAGTAAAAGGAAAAGCTGAGCCAATGGAAGAAGAATTTAAGACTAAAGAAGATAAGACAGACTTCCAGGGAAAAACTTTAAAACTTAAATTTATGCCTAGAGTAAAAGATGGAGTTATAAAATATAAAGCTGATAGCGACGGAACAAATGCTATAGAAGCATCTAAATTCTTTACTACAGAATTCTTAAAAACTGGAAAAAAGGGAGCATAAGTGTTGATTCAGAAGGATTAGCACTTAAAAATAATAAAAAATAGAGGAGATAGAAAATGTTTAAAATTAACTTAAGTATAAATGGTGAAGTAAAAACTTTTAAAAAGGACTTTATATCTATAGCAACAATGGAAAGTGTATTTGATGTTATAGAGAATATGGAGAAAGTAACAAGCTATAGAGATACATTTAATCTATTAGTAGAATTCACTCTTAAATTATTTAATGGAGAATTTACAGAAGATGAATTAAAAAATGGAATAGATGCTACAGAATTCGTGACATTATGCTTTGAATTTATAGACAAAGTTACAAATGGATTTGGAAAAAAGTAAAGGGATTGTCTGATCCTGATTTTGCTGATAATAAAAGAGCCATAGAAGATGATTATACAATGCAAGATTTTCTGAGAGAAATAGCTAGTGATTTGATATTTGAATATAAGCATACAGTCCAAGAGGCGTATGACACAGATATATTTAGATATTTAGATTTGCTAGCTATTCAATTGAAGAAAAATAGAGAGCGATATGGCGAGAAAAAGCAATATGTAGATGAATTAGCATGGTTATAGAGGAGCTTAGTCTCCTCTTTTTTTTGAAAATTTTTAGGAAAGGAGGACTAAAATGGCGACACAAAGTGAACAGTTGTTTGTCGAATTAGGCTTGAAAGATTCTAATTTCACATCAGGAATACAGAATGTAAATAGACAGATGAAGATTGTGCAGCAAGAATTCAAAAATGCTGGGGCAGGTATTAAAAGCTTTGGGACTAGCATAGATGGACTTAAAGCTAAGCAAGCAATGTTAACGCAGTCTATAGAATTACAAAAACAGAAAGTTGAGTCTTATAAGAAAACATTCGACGAGTCTTCCAGAAAATTAAAAGAGAATACAAAAGCTCAGCAGGAGCTAACACAGAAAGTTAATGCTGCTAAGAGTGCATGGGAACAGTCTAAAAAAGAATTAGGCGAAAATGCTGAGGAAACAAAGCAATTAGGAGCTGAATATAAAAGCTTACAGAAAGAGCTTAATTCTACTAACTCTAAGATAAGAAGTAATGCTACAGCAGTCCAAAATGCTGAGGCTAATATGAATAAAGCTGAGGCAGAATTAAAACAGATGAAAGCTGAGCTTAAATCTGTTGGAACAGAAATAGATAATCAGTCTAACAAATGGAAAAAACTTTATAACAATTTAGGCGGATTTGACGCTATAAAAAGTAAATTTGCTACTTTAGGAAGTACATTAACTAAAAATGTTACGGTCCCAATAGCAGGAGCTGCTGCAATGGCAGTTAAGACGAACATAGATTTCGAAAATGCATTTACTGGGGTTGAAAAAACAGTAAATATGTCTGGAGCTGAGCTTGAGAAATTTAAAGATAAGATAGTGGACATGACTAACGAGATGCCACAGACAGTTGAGGAATTATCTGGAGTAGCCGAAGCAGCAGGACAGTTAGGAATTGAAAATGAAAACTTAGTTGACTTTACTGACACTATGGTTAGACTTGGAGATTCTACAAATGTAGCATCTGAAGAAGCTGCATCCGCATTAGCTAAATTTGCTAACATAACGGGAATGAGCCAGACAAGGTTTAGAGATTTAGGTAATGTTATCGTTAAACTAGGTAACAACTTCGCTACTACAGAAGCAGATATTATTAATATGAGTACTAGAATAGCTGCTGCTGGTAAACAAGCAGGAATGTCAGAGCCAGAAATTATGGGATTCTCTGCTGCATTATCTGCTGTAGGACTAGAAGCAGAAGCAGGTGGTACTGCATTCTCTAAACTGTTAAACGATATGACTCTAGCAGTACAGACAGGCTCAAGCGAATTAAATCAATTTGCTAGTGTAGCAGGTATGAGCGCAAGCCAATTCAAGCGGGCATTTGAACAAGACGCAGCAGGAGCCGTTCAGAAATTTATCCAGGGATTAGCTGATGCTGAAAAAAATGGTAAATCTGCAGTGCAAATATTGGACGAGATGGGAATAAAAGAAGTCCGTCTAAGAGATGCTTTATTAAGAGCTGCAGGGGCTTCAGATACATTCACAAAAGCTGTTAAGATGGGAAATGAAGAATGGGAAAATGGAAGCGCACTGCTAGATGAATCTAATAAAAAATATCAGACTCTAGGTTCTCAGCTAAAAATAACTAGAAATAAATTAAGAGAGCTAGCAAATGAATTCGGTGAGAGATTAGCTCCAATTGTTAAGAAAGCAAATGACAAACTAGGAGAGCTTATAGATACTGTATCTAAGCTAGATGATAATACTATAGATAACCTTATAGGATTCGGTGCTGCATTAGCCGCTATAGGACCTGCACTTAAAGCAATATCTGCTGGAATGGGTGCTGTGAAAATTATAAAAGAGCTAAAGGCAGCATTCGAAGGTGGAAGCTTATTAGCTGGATTATCTGCGTTAACTGGATTATCTGGTGTAGCTACAGTTGGATTAGGTGCAGCAGGAGCCGCTGCTGGTTTAGGAATAGGAGCTTTACTAGATAAGAATAAAGATAAGCTTACAGGATTTACAGATAGAGTTACTAATGCGCATGATCCTAACAGCGACGAACATGTTCGGCAAAGAGAAAAGATGAAAGCTTGGCTAGCTGAACAGCAACAGATGCTATCTCAAGCTTATTCTCAGTTTGAAAAGAACTGTGATGATTTTATCAAGAAAGCATCTGACAAACTCCAGAAATGGATTCAATCTCAAGGCAAAAATATAACAGAATTCTTTAAAAATCTACCACAAACAATAGAAGGTGGATTAAAAACTGTAAGCGATAATGTACAAGAATTTTGTTTAAACATAGTGTCTAAAATTAGCGAAGGCTTTGGTAATATAGTAGCTCCAGTGAAGGACGCATTATCTAAGATTAAGACATCTGTAAGCAATGGATTTAGTAGTGCTAAAGAAGCAATGTCTAATAAGCTGAGTGAAATGAAGTCGGCTGCTAAACAAGGATTTGAAGGAGTAGTTAATGCTGCTAAACAGATTCCTGGTAAGCTTAAGGCTGAGGCTATTAAGATGGGACAGAATCTTATAGATGGACTTAAATCTAAAGCTAATGGAGCTAAGCAAGCAATGACTAATATCGGTAATGGAATTAAATCTGCTGCTAGTAATTTTGTTGGGCAATTAAAAACAGTTGGTAGTCAGATTATACAGGGACTTATTAATGGGATTAAGTCTAAAGCACAGGCAGCAGTTAATGCAGCTAAGAATGTAGTTACAAGTGCAATTAACGCAGCTAAGAATGCTTTAGGAATAAATTCTCCTTCTAGGGTATTTATGGAAATTGGGGAATATACTAGCGAAGGGCTTGCAATAGGGATAAGGAATAAAGCCAACGAACCCGTGAAGGAAATTAAAAAAGTAACTAAGAAAATGCAAGAAGAAATGGAAGCCTTCCTGAAAAAAAATGAACAACTTGTATCTGATACAAATACTGTATTAGATAAGATTACTACAGCTTTAAAAAATAAATATGAGCAAGCATATGATACAGAAAAATCTGCATTAGACAAACAGTTGAGCGCCCTTGAAGCTTGGAAAGATGCTTCTATAAGTGCTATAAATGCTAGATATGATGCTATGTCTTCGGCTATAGATGCAGAAATAGCTGCATTAGATAGAGCTTACAGAGAGAAGCAGGAAAAAGAAGAAGATGAGGATATAAATAGCCGAATTAATAATCTTAAAACTGCTATCGAGTTTGAACATAATGAAGAAAATAAACGGCAAATGCAAAAAGAGCTAGAATCTCTTTATAGAGAAAAAGAAAAGCTAGAAGAGAAGCGACAGTATGAAAGAGAAAAGCAAGCACTACAAGATAGAAAGCAAGCATTACAAGCCGAAAAAGAAGCTGAAATTGCATCTATACAGAAAAGTTATGAAATGCAGAAATTAGCATTAGAAGAACAAATGAAGAAACTGAAAGAATTCTATGATGCTAAATTAAAAGAAGAACGGCTTACAGCTGAGGCAGTTAAAATGATACAAGACAAGAATCAGAAAGCGATTATTAAATTGCTTAAAGACTACCTTCCAGAGTACCGAAAGGCTGGGCATAATATGGGGGAAAGTCTTGTAGCTGGAATGAAGCCACATATAGATTCTCTTAAGTCTATGATAGCTGGAATTTTGGCTGATATTAATAATGCTAAACGGCAAGCTAACGCATTACAAGCCCAGCAAGCACGGGGTAAAAGAAGTGTAATAACAAACAATAACAATGCTAGAACTGCAAATTATACTATAAATGTTCAAAGCAGTGGTAATAATGTTAGAGATATAGATAGCTTAATGAGAAGTGTTAAATTTAGCTATTAGAAAGGAGCGGGGCTATTGGAAGAATTAAAAATTAAAGATGCAAAAGGGCAGGCTATTAATATAAGTAAGTCCCGCCCTTACTTATTAGAAAAAGTTGAGTCGATTGGATTTGGATCTAATATATCGACTATGAATGGAGCATTCGACGGTGTGAATGTGACGGGACTAAATATTAAAGAAAAAGTAGTGACTATTCAAGGAAGTATAGTAGGAATAGATAAAAGAAGAATGCAGCAGGAGAGAGCTAGACTAGCAGGATTCCTAAATCCAAACAAGGGCGACTTTGAATTTATCTATTCTCTAGATGGACACACAAAAAAGCTTGTTGGAAAAGTGCAGCGGTTAGATTTTAAAGAAGCTGTGTCTAGAATGCAAAAATTCCAGATACAAGTATTAGCTCCATTCCCGTACTGGTTTGAAGAAATGGAGAGAAGGAAAGAAGTAGCTTTATGGACTAAAGATGCATATTTCCCACTTGTGGCCACAAAAGAAAATCCTATAATCTTCGGACATCGTGTATCTAATTTAATATGCGATATATACAATGCAGGAGATGTAGAAGTTGGAATGAGAATACAATTAAAAGCATTAGCTACAGTAGTTAATCCTAGTGTACTTAATATCTACACTCAGGAATTTATAAAAATCATACAGACGCTAGAACGGGGCGATGTGTTAGAAATTACTACTCATATGAATAACAAAAGAATAGAGATACACAAAGCTGACGGAACGACTAAGAATGTATTTAACTGGATGACATTAGATTCAGAATTCCTACAGCTAGCCGTTGGCAATAATACATTCCGATACGATGCAGAAAGTGGAATCGATAATATAGAAATGACTATTTATCATAATCCAGCAAGTTTGGGGGTGTAGCTTAAATGAAATCTATAAGAGTAATAGATAAGGACTTTAATCTAATAGGTGAAGTTGATTGCTTTGACTCTTTTTCTCATACACGCAGATGGAGAGGAAGCGGAGGATTTGATTTAAGAGTAGAGTTGAACGATATGACAAGGGAATGCTTTAAAAAGGATAATATTATCATATTTGATAAAAATCCAAACTTGGTCGGAATAGTTGAACATGCTGAAATTGACGGAAACGGACAAGGTGATTTCTTTGCTGTTAGAGGAAAAACTTTATCAGGGCTTTTAGAAAGAAGAGTAATCGTTCCGGCAAATGCTGAAACGTGGGCTACAGAGCAAGGCAAACAAGAATCAATAGTTAAGAATTTTATAACTAAAAATTGCATAAATCCGACGAACTCTAAAAGAAAAATAGAGAGATTTGAAGTAGCTCCAGACAAAGGACGAGGTAAAGATGATAAATGGAGAAGTGCTTATGATGTTCTAGAAGATAAGCTGAACGAGATATGTGAATATAGCGAGTTTGGATATGATGTTAATCTAGATCTTGCAAATAAGAAATTTGTATTCGACATATATGAAGGCAGGGATTTGACTGTTGAACAGTCTGAATTACCGCCAGTAATCTTCTCTTCACGATTTAATAACATATTAAATCGAAAATACACAGAATCTGTAATGGGTACTTACAATTCCGTTTACGCAGGCACAAAAGAAGAAGTCGGAAAAATGGTGCTAAATTATGGAGAAACAGAAATAGGTATAGCTAGAAGAGAATCTTTTTTATCTGTATCTGAAGATACGACAGAAGCAATTAAGAAAGAAGCGGATAACTTCTTGGAAGAAAATAGAGAAATAAAAACATTCGAGCTTGAAGTCAGTCCTGAGACAAATTTTATCTATGGGAGAGATTATAAGCTTGGAGATTTAGTAACCATAGAAGATAGAAAATTGAAAGTAACTATGAATTCTAGAATTATAGAAGTAGTAGAAAATTATACAGGGAATCAGAGGAGCTTAACAATAACCTTCGATAAATTGATTCCGAATCTTTTAAATAAGCTTAGAAAATTATAAAAAGAAAGGAGAGATTGGATGTTAAAATTTAGCTTTTTTGATTCGATTATAGGAGCTGATGGACAGCCTGATAGAGCATTCGGAGCTGGAGATTTTAGCAAATATTTCGGAACACTTATAAAAAATGGAATATTCCCTAATCCATCTAGTAACTTCCAGATAATGGGCGACCAAAACAACATGACTGTGAAAGCTGAGCCTGGTCTAGCTTGGATTGAGGGACACTTAGGATATGACGATAGTGTTTATATACTTAATATAGATAAAGCAGATTCTAGCATGGATAGAATAGACAGAATCGTGCTTAGATTAGATACATTAGAACGCTGTATAAAATGGGTAGTTAAGAAGGGAGAATTCTCCGTCAATCCTACTCCAAAGCCTATTCAGAGGGACGCTGATGGATATGAGATAGCTATAGCCGATGTACTAATTGCTAAAGGTGTATCTAAAATAACTCAGTCGGCGATTACAGACTTGAGAATGAATACAGAGCTATGTGGATGGGTGACAGGTACAGTTACACAAATAGATACTACAACTCTTTTTAATCAGTTGGAGCAATGGAAGACAGAATACATAGAATCAACAAATACATGGACTACAGAGCAAGAGCAGGCATTCCTAAATTGGAAACAACTATTTGAAACAGCAGCTACAGATTGGAGAGCTGGAGAGGAGCAGAAATTCCAAGCGTGGCTTGAGTCTATAAAAGGAAAACTAAGTGGAGATGTTGCTGGGAATCTACAGAATCAGATTGAAGAATTAAAAGAAAAAGATGTAACTACAGATGGAGAAATAGCAAAAATAAAAAATGATATAACTACTGTTAGTAATCGTGTAACTAAAATAGAAGAAGCTAAAACACAAGTAGAACTAACTATCGAACGGGCGAAATGGTCAGGGAATAAATATTCTTTAGAAAATAAGTATCCGTTTTCACAGTACGATATTTATATACTAGACTACGGGGCTAATGCTACAGAAGCTGAAATATTCGCTTGGGGCGATGCTATGGTAAAAGGATCTATGACAGAGAATGTATTAACTGCAGTAGGTACAAAGCCAACTATAGACGTGCATGTAGTTGTAGAGGTGGTGAGAAAATGATATTTAATAAAGTAAGTGGTGGAGCAGAAAAAGTAACGATAGATGGAAAGCCAGCAAGGGAAAAGCTAGACTTAATAAAAACTTTACAATTTTTATATAATCAACAGAATAAATTTCCAAAACCTAATTATAATGATAGTATGGACACTAATTATTTAAAATTAAGTACTAATGAAAGTGTATTCTTTGTAAATGGAATATTTGGAAACGCTAATGTATATAGAGGTGGCATAAAGAAAGGATGGACACTATTAGGTAATATAAACCATATGGGAGGAAGTAATAGTGATAATAAAAATAATTATTATTATTTAGATAAAAATGATTGTATATACTACATAGAAAACAGCACGCTACTAAAAAGAAATTTGATAGATTTTACAGAAACGATTGTTTCACCTACGATAAGTGTAGTTGGAAGCAAAGCAACAATGTGTATTCCTTTTAACGATTATGTATTTGTAATGTCTGGGAAAGACTATATGTACAAGATAAAAAATAATATAGTAACAGATATAACATTGAAAGTTGTTAATTCTGGATTCCCATTCTACAGTCTTCCTGTTGGTGTAATTAAAAAAGATGGTTATTTGTATTTAGTTAAAGATGCTGATATTTTTAAAACAAAAGATTTGGAAACTTGGAATGCCACAGTTTCTAAAAATGGGTATTATAATATGAATGGTTCAGTTTTATTTACTGTTAAAGATAATACATACCTAGCAGCAAAAAATAATGTATCAGACGATGAAACTAATTTTAAAGTTTACAAATTTGAAAATGATGATTATACAGAAGTTGGTTTAATAAAGGCAGATTTAAATAATTCGTTTAAAAATGGGCTTCTTTTTTTATATCCAGAAGACGACAGAAAATTTTATGCATGGACAAGTGATAGAAAAGCAATACTTCTAAATGATGAAATATACAAAGAAAGAGAGGTATAAAAATGGCTGTTTATAATAGAATCGGGGGGGGTCAAGTCGAATTTTAATTGACGGAATCCTTCAACGAGGCGAACATAGTTTTGAAAAAAAAGAAATAATAAATAAAAATTTAGCTAATCCATTTCCAATCTCAGCAAACTTGTTAAAGCCTTGGAGGCACACAAGAGATGCGGATAAAGGAATAGATTATTTCTTTTATTCAAACAAACTTTATTTTGGAAGTTTAGAAAAAGGATTTACAGAAAAAAATATTCCAAATATAGAGGCATTAAACGAAACTGAATTTTTAATGACGTATTTAAAAGATGAAGTTTACTTTTTAGAAAAGGACTATTTTTATAAATGTAATATAAAAACTAATCTTATTACACAACTTGGTAAAAATGGAAGTAAGCCCTATTCTGGCGGGAAAAAATGTATATTATATCCATTAAATGATAATTTATATTTAATACAGCATGAACCTTGGGGAAATGGTGGATTTTATTTTTATCAATACAATACAAAAAATGACACTTGGACAGAATTAAATAGACCCGAATATCCTTATCCTACAGATGAAAGATTGTATTTTTTAATTAATAATTTATGTTATATCTTATACACAAATAAAAGTAATTATCAATTTGATTTTTTTAAAACATCAAATGGCACCACTTATACAGAAGTAGAAAAAAAAGAAAATAATATTAATATAAATTGTTTATTTAAATACAAAAATAATGTGTATGCAATAGATAATAATGCTCTTTATAAATTTAATACCGATACTGAAATATTTGAAAAATATAAAGAGTTAGGTGATTTTAAAATACAAAATAGTCCAGATTTCTTTTATATAGAAAATAATAGACTCTATATAAAAAATGCAAATAATAACATAATGACAAATGAATTATATTATAAAAAAATAAAATAAAGGAGAAATAAAAAATGACTAAACAATATACAGACGTAAACGGCAATATATTAGAAGCAGAAGCATATGAAGAAAAGAAAGAATATTATATAAAAGAAAATGGAAAAAGACTTTATTATCAATACGGAGAATTTATTCCATACCCAAGACCAACCATGGAAGAAAGTGCTGTTGCACATATAGAAGCAATAATAAAAGAAAGAGCTGAAGCAGAAAAAGAAAGAGTAACAATAGAAAGTTTGCAGAAAGAGTTAGACATAACTAAGATGGCAATAGATGAGCTCATGATGATGACAATGGAAGGAGGGATGATATAATGAGCAAATCTGTTGATATAAAAAATACTATAGAAGGAAAAGGAGTGATAGGTATGGCAGGATATATAGCTATGCGTGTAGTAGAATTAGAAGAAGGTAAGGAAGGAGCAGGTAAAGAACATTACAGAAAATGTATGACACATCCAGTATGGAAAAAATTTAAAGATGATGTTGACCTTATACTTAGTGATTTAGGAAAAGCTGACCTTATAGACGAAACAATACAGTAGTCTAAACAATAAGGGTATAAGACAGAGCCGAATAGGTTCTTTTTTTATACCCTTTTTTAAGAAAAAATAGGAGGTGATGTCGTGGAGCTAACAGATGTTAATGTACTTGTAGCTATAATTTCTGGACTAATAGGAATTTATGCAGGCTATAAAAGAGCCTTATCTTATGCAGAGAAAAATGGACAGAATGAAGCTAAGATAATAATAATGCTAGAAAATTTGACGACATCCTACGAAAAAATGGATAAGAAGTTAGATGAGTCTATAGATGATAGACATAAGATAAAAGTGGCAATTGGAGTTCATCAGGAACAGATTTTAAACCTTATAGAAAAAGTTAATAAAATAGAAAGCAATTGTAAAGAATGTAGAAAAAAATGTGATTAAGGAGAAAATAAGATGTATTTCAACAAAGATAATATAGCTGAAATAGCTAATGTGACAGCAGATGAATTAGAATATGCTGTTAACTCTCTAAAGGCTGAGAATGGCTTACAGGGGCTAGGAGTATGCTTCATAGAAGCTGAGGAAAAATATAATATAAATGCTATAGTCTTAACTGCTATAGCTTGCCTTGAAAGTGCTTACGGGACTTCTAAATTAGCTACAGAAAAAAATAATCTATTCGGACTAGGAGCTAATGACGAATATAAAGGTGACGCTAACAAATACGGCGGATACTTCTCTACTAAAGAAGACTGTGTAGATTATGCTGCTAAGAAATTAAGAAGACAGTACTTAGAAAAAGATCCTGCTGCTAAGTGGTGCTATTGTGGAGGAGCAACTGATATATATGCTATTGGTAATATATGGTGTAGCAATCCAGAATGGGCGGACTGCATCGTGGATTTATCTTGTAGGCTATCTAAAGCAATAGATGAAGAAAGAGATAGCCATGTTGATTGGAAATCTAAATGTCTAAGAGCTGAAGAAAAGCTGAATAAAATAAGAGATATAGTCAATGATATAGATGTAGCATCTTATAGTGTTAATGAGGAAGAAATGGAGGTACCCAGTTATGAATAAGGAAAGATTTAAAAATGTATGGATGTGGTTAGGGCTAGTAGGTGTAGCAGGAGCTGCTGCAGGGATAGATGCTACTACACTTACTAGTTGGGATTTACTTTTTAAAAGTGTAATGGAAGTTATAAAAAATCCATACCTTTTAGGCTGTACAGTATTAGCTGTATTAGGTGTAGTTACAGATCCTACAACAAAAGGCCTATTGGATAATAAGAAGGTGAGAAAGTAATGCATATACTAGATTATAAAAGACGTATAAAGTGCTATGCAGGGCAGAATAAGCCGAAATACATTGTAATCCATGAGACAGACAACACTGCTAAAGGAGCAGGGGCTAAGAAGCATGGAGAGGCACATAAGAATGGAAATCTATCTACTTCCGTTCATTATTATGTGGATGATACATATATAGTCCAAACGCTAGACCATAGGGACGGCTCATATTCTGTCGGAACTAAATACGGGACTCCGCTTGTAGCTGGAGTAACTAACAGAAATACTATTAATATAGAGATATGTGTTAATCCAGAGTCGAATTACGAAAAAGCTAGACTTAAATGTGTAGAGCTAGTTAAGTACTTAATGAAGCAGACAGGCATTCCCGCTGATCGTGTGATTCGTCATTACGACGCTAAGAGAAAGCACTGTCCACGCAAAATGCTAGATAATCCCAAATTGTGGGATGATTTTCAAAAAAGAATAAGAAGCAATGCTCCATCGGAAGGAGGTGAAAAAGACGTGAAGGTAATGGTTACATATTTTGGAGATGCAGACCTTCCTGCTGCTGTTATAGTAGCTCAGAAAAATAAGGCTCCATTAATGCGAGTATCTGACTTTAAAGAGCAGGGAATAAAAGCTGATAAGGTAATCCAGATAGGAGGGAAAGCCGAAGATAAAAACAGATTTGAAACTTTTAAAAACGCAGCGAAGTTGCTGTAAAAATCTAGAACGGAAATACTAATAAAAAAATAAAATAAGAAAGAAAATATAATAGTCTAAAATTAAAAAATATTGTAAAATAAAAATAAGAATAAACAACTATGCAGCGGTGCTATAGTGTTTAATTTCAAAAAAATTTCTCGTAACTTATATATTATAACAGACAAAGAAGGAGGGTAGCGGTACCCTCCTTTTTTATTTTCTTTAAAAATGTTATAATTAAATAAATATTACTAATTCGGAGGGTGCAATTATGAAAAAGAAAAGTCTATTATTATTAGCTGCAGTAGCATTAGTAGGAATGTTAGCAGTTGGATGTGGTAAAGAGGAAGCTAAAGAGCCAGAAAAAGTTATTCCAGAAACAGTAGAAGATATAACAGCAGCATACAAAGAAGCTAATCCAGCTGTTACAGACAGTATTATTTTTACAGAAGAAAATGATCCTAACGAAGCATTAGGAAGACCTAATCAGTACATAGGTAAAGCCGACCTGTCTATAGAAGGTGTGGAAGAGATTAATGATGACAAGGCTCAGGGGCTTAGTGGTGGAACAATAGAAACATTTGCGAATGAAAAAGATTGTGATGCTAGAGCTGAATATTTAAAAGCTTTTATGGATCCAGCAATGGGAGCTTTTGGTGTAGACCAGTACACTTATAAATACAAAAAGATGATATTTAGAATATCTCATTCTGTCACTCCAGAAAATGCAGCTAAATATAAAGAGCTAATGGATGGAATTCTGGAACAGACTGGAGAAGAAATAGTATTTGAATAGGAAATAGAAAAAGACTGTCTAATTAAAGGCAGTCTTTTTTCCGACATTTTTCCGACGGAATTATAAATATGATATAATACAATATAATATTATATTTATATAA
>UQCY01000044.1 GCA_900539645.1 uncultured Clostridium sp.
AGTATTTTTTGTTAAATTTATTTTTTTAACACTTTTATTTATTTTTATTGATTTTTTATATATTCGATACTATCTTTAAAAAAATTTATTTTTATAGTTTTTTTCTATATCGTTGTACTTTTAAAAGAATTTTCAGAAAAGTCCTCAATTCTACTTTTATATACTAAGTATAACGTAACATATTTAACCACAATTTCTTTTTTAGTTTTTTTAAATATAATTTTATTTTTACTTAAAAAAATGCACAGCCAAAAAATCAAATTTTTTCTCGGCTGTGCAATATTTCTTAAATTTATTATTTCAATTTTTATTTTTATCCTTCAAAAATCACATAGATTTTTTTTATAAATCTACAAATTTTAATAATATTTTCTTAATATTTTTCATAAATCAATATCAAAAAAATATTAATCCAATCAAATTTTTCACACTAATTTTCAATAATTTTTATGCCAATTTAGTATCCCCTCATTACATCGACATATTTTTCTGGCTTACCTGTTTCGATAAATGCTTTAAGATTTTTATAAACATTTTCAAAAAGTCTCTCTTCATTTCTATCAGATACCCAAGAATTGTGTGGAGTGATTATAAGATTTTCTACATTCCAAAGAGATCTTTCTTTTGATAGTGGTTCCTTGTCGAAAACATCTAACGCAATCCCTCTAAACTTAGGTGCATACTCTTCTAAATCATCTAAATTGACAAGATTTCCTCTACCTAAATTCATAAATATAGATCCGTCCTTCATAATCTCAAACTTATCTCTATTTATCATACCCTCAGTTTCCTTTGTTGAAGGCATAACTGCGATTACAATATCACACTCTTTAAAAACAGTATCCATATCCTCTGCTTTGAAGCATTTGTCAAAATACTCAACATCTCTACCAGAAGTATTAACGCCCCATACCTCTACTCCAAAAGCTTTTAATCTCTTAGCTGTTTCCATACCAATTCCACCAGTACCTAAAATACCAGCTCTCTTTCCTACCAATTCTAAAAGTGACATATCCACCTTCCAAAGTGACTCTTCCTGATTTTTAAAGAATTTCTTAGAGTTTTTGTATATGTTTAACACGTTCATAACCGCAAATTCAGCAATAGGAACGCTGTAGCCACCGCTGTTGTTCGCAAGATATATCCCTCTATCTCTAAAAACTTCCTTTGGAATATGATCAAATCCCACGCTAGCAAGCTGTAGGAATTTTAAATTCTTCATCTGAGTATAATCTAATCTTGAAGTGTAGTAATAAACAAAAGCTGCATCCACTTCATTTACCTCAGGAGTGTTTTGAAGCTTTCTATCCTCTACAAAAACTAGCTCGTACCCTAAATCCTCTATCATCTTCATCTTTTCATCGTCGAATTTTTTAGTAATAAGTAATTTCATAATATCACCCTCAATTTAACCTATATAACTTTTCTGCAGACTAAACAACTACTGTATATGGTAGCTCCTTTTTCTCGTCTGTTTTGTCGATATTAAATAATCTCTTTATCTTATTACCCATTAATTTTGCTCTTGAAACAAGCGAAATATGCTCTAAATCGCTGCTCACTAGAGGCACTGACTGTATTACATCTCCGTACTGATCTATATAATCTAAATACGCAACAGTAGTTTCCTCATTAGGTGTAGCATCTACTTTTGTATATCTAACTTTTTCAGTTATATCTTCGTTGTTTTTCACAACACCGTAGCAATCTCTCTTAGGCTGTAAATCTATATTATCTAAACCTGATATATTGTCTATATTACCTGTTGCAACAGTTTCGCCTTTTTTACACATAAGCTTAGTTTCAAAGTTTTCTCCTAAATTATAAAGTGCGTTTGCAGACCGAACTCTATCCTCTTTACACCAGTTGCCCATAACAACGCCTATCATTCTATTGTCTATGTCGCTTTTTCCATCTGAATTCATCTTATCTGTGAATACTAGACAGTATCCTGCTAAATCTGTATATCCTGTTTTTAATCCGTCTACATTTGAATGTAAGTGAAGAAGTGGATTTGTATTGTAGTAATTGCAATCCCTTGAAGGGTCGTGATCAAGCTTGCAATCTGTAATAGCAATAGTTTCTTCTTCATAATCGTCAAGTAAGTTCTTTGTCATAGTAGCTATATCTCTAGCTGTAGAGTGGTTCTGTTTTGGATCGCCGTCTTTTTTAGTCCAGTCGTATATAGGTAGTCCATTTGGATTTATAAAGTAAGTATTTTTCATACCTAATTCTTTAGCTTTTGCATTCATTCTTTCAACAAATGCATCTACATCGCCGTTACATACATGAGATGCAATAGCAACTGCACCGTCATTTGCAGATACAATCATAAGCCCTTTTAAAAGCTCATTGAATTTAACTTTTTCACCTTCTTTAAGGTGCATAGTAGATCCGCTAACTTTTAGCATCTTCTTGTCTATAGTAACTATATCGTCTTTTTTAACTTCTCCATTCTTTATCGCATCCTGAGCAACATAGAAAGTCATAACCTTACTAATACTAGCAAGTGGAACCTGTTTATCTGGTTCTTTTGAAGTTATAACCCTTCCTGTTTTTTGGTCTACTAGTATTGAATTTTTAGAGTATATCTCTGCAACCGGCTTCTTCTTTGCTTCGGCTGCATAACCAGTGGCTGGTATAACAAATAGTACAGCCAACATAATTGCAGTTAGTTTTTTTAGTATTTTTCCCATATTCTCTCCTTTGCTAATTGTAATTTTAATTATCTCACCTAAAACACATATCTTTTTTTATTTTACTACAAAATTTGTATACTGTATAGAAATAGAGACCAATCTTTAGATTTAAAAAATCTATTTATTAGAACTCTTATCGTCTATAAAAGTCAAATTTATATGTTTATTAAAATTTAAAATAAATTTTCTTAAATGTTGTATAATTAAATTGTGTTACAAGTTTTTCGATGATATTTTCAGAAATGGCAAATATAAATATTTCTCTTGTTGTAAACTTTATAACCATTTTACTTTTAATTTTGTGCGGGATTTTTCTAGGAAAGTCGTTCTTTAGCGGAAGTATTTTTAGCTGTATCTGCTATCTAGGATTTTTTACATTTTTTAGTAGCTTAGATGTTTTCTTCGTTACAAATCCAATCGTACTAGTTTTGATAGCAGGTACAACAATCAGAATCGGCTACTATTTCTGCATATCGGCAAAATCCACCGCTATCGGATTTGATGTAATCGCACTAATATTAAATAAATACAATCCAAAGATAAATATCTCACTCGCAATGGGCGCTATAAATATTTGCGTATTGATGCTTGGATTTTTCAATTACGGTATAATATCTGTAATCTTGGGAATTATTTTAACAGTTGTCCAATCATTTACATTGAATAATTTCCTAAAATTTACAAAAGTTAATAAAAATTAACATCTGTATTTTTGAAAATTTGAAGGATTTGTCTATATTTTAGAGAATTTTAATACTAAATAAGTTTAATTTTTTAAACTTGAATTTCAAAAGAGGAGTGATTTTATGAATAGTATATTTCACAGAACTAGTGTAAGAAGTTACACAGAACAACCTGTAGAACAGGAAAAAATAGAAAAAATATTAAGAGCTGGTATGGCAGCACCATCTGCAATGAACCAGCAACCATGGGAATTCTACGTTGTAGAAAATAAAGATGTATTAGAAAAACTATCAAAATGTAGCCAGTATGCAGGAAGTGTAGCAAAATCAGCGGTTACATTTGTAGTATGCTACAGAAACGACTCTCTTCGTGCAGACTACAGAGAAATAGACTGCTCTGCTTGCACAGAAAACATGCTTCTTGAAATAGACCAACTAGGACTTGGAGCAGTGTGGATTGGTATAGCTCCAATCAAAGAAAGAATGGACGACGTGGCTAAAGTATTAGACATGCCTGAAAACCTAAGTGCATTTGCTCTTGTAGCTTGCGGATACCCAGAAAAAATAAAAGAACAACAAGATAGATTTGAAGAAAATAGAATACATTATGTAAAATAAATAAAAATTTGCTAATCTTTTGATACTATGAGAAGCATATGAGATATAGACAAACTTCTCTCCAGGCTTCGACGTGCGTGTTAGTAAATAGTTCTGTTGTAATTAAAACCCGCGTCTGCAGATTGTCGAGAGAGTTTTGCCTATATCTCATATGCTACATATTATCAATAATTTTAGCAAATTTTATTTAATTCCATTGGAAATTCCACAATTTATTTTTGTATATTTTTTTAGCTAATTTGTCTATGTTAAAACTCTCCATATACTTGTCTACACTGTCTGGACAGAATGCGTAAAATTCTTCTGTAAATCTTATTTTATCCTCATCATCGACAGGTTTTTCCACTATATACTCAAGAGTGTTGTGACTTATTGCAAAAGGAATTGCTCCATATTTTTCAAACCAATATTTTGATATAGCCATAATATCTTCATTTCCTGGGCAATCATTCCATCCACCAAAAGGTATATATGCAAATATTTCCCAAGGATTTTTTACAGGGATTTCTGCAATTAAGATTTCCCCTTGCTTTTCTATTTGTTCTTCAAAATCAAGGTCGTCCATATCTGCAGTCGGATCATCTTCCACCTCAAGCTCGTCCCTTTCTAGCTCATAACCACCAAAATACTCTCTATTATTATCAATCATCTCATCTAGCAGCTCTTTACCATTAGAAAAATCCTTAGAAATCATATTTTTTCTATATCTCTCTATGACCTCACTTGTTTCAAAGTCGATAGTTCCATTTTTGAAAAAATCTTCAACATTTGTATCCTCTCTAATCCCCAAGTCCATTATGCTCTCAGAGTCGTCATCGCTGTCTATAACTGCATTCATAATAACAGCATTTAGTAAATTATTGCTTATATCCACAATAATAGGGATAAAATCCCCCTCTTTTGACCTTTGAAGTGACTCAAGATATCCACATATGATATCGTTATCCTCAGAATTTACTGGATAATATTTGCAGTCGCAGTTTAAAAAGCTCTTCATTATCTTTGCTTGCTTAGACATTTCTTGCACGATTGGAGTTTCTTTTCCTGTGTTTTCTGGTATATTTTCTATGTAGTTTTTTTCATTTTCAATTCTCTCAATTATCTTATCAATCAACATAAAATCCTCCTAAAAAGGTTTTATTTTTTCTTTAATCTTCAATCAAAATCATTTCTTAATCTTAATTAAGAGTATATACTTCATAGATTAATTTTTCAAGAAAGTCGTATTTTCAGCATAGTATAAAAAATCTATATAAACCATAAACACATTATTTCTTCTCCAATAATTTTAATACAGACAATGACATAACCTTAGATATTAATAAAACGGATTTTTCATCTAGTTCAAAGCTATCACTATGTATTGGATAATCATTTTCTCCTTTTCCAATTCCAACAAAGAAATAGCATGATGGTACAAGTTCAGAAATCTTACAAAAACCATCTCCTCCCATAAATAATGGTGGCTTCACTGCTATTTCTTCATCTAATTCAGATACAGCATCACTTACTATTTTAGAAATATACTCGTCATTTTTTACAGATTCTATATACATTCTATAATCATATTCATAATCTGCGCCATATATACTACAAATATTTTTTACAATACTTTCAATAACAGCTCCTATTTTCTTATTATCAGATTCGTATTGAGTCCTTATATTTCCCTTGATTTCAGCTTCTTTTGGAATAATATTCCACCCATCTAAATCACCTGCATTCATATAAGTAATAGAAATAACAGATGCTCTATCAGGCTCTATATAACTTCTTTGAATACCTTGTATAGCTGAGTATATCTGATTAAGAATCATTATAGAATCTATACATTTTGATGGCTCTGATGAATGACCTTGCTTGCCTATTACCTTTATTGAAAATCCACCTGGAACCCCTGTTGTTTCACCAATATTTATCCCTATCTTTCCAAATTTCAACTTTGTAAATACATGAGCTGCTATAGCTGCATCAACATTTGAACTTTTACTATCATTTATATCCTTTAAAAGAATCCCTTTATCCACTAATTTCTGAGCATTTAATCCACTTGCATCTTCTTCACAAGGTTGAAATACTAATCTAACTCTTCCCGAAAAATTATTTTCTAATTTTTTTAAAATATAACCTGCGCCCAATATTCCTGATATATGTGCATCATGACCACATGCATGCATTCTATTTTCTATTGTAGACTTATATTCTATTTCCGTTTTTTCATTTATGCATAGTGCATCCATATCAGCTCTAAGAAGAATCATTTTTTCATTATTTTCTTCTTTTTTTCCAAAAATTTCTGCTATTATACCTTGATTTTCTATAAGCTCATACTTAATATCCCATTTATCTAAATAATTACAAACCAAATCTCTTGTCTTTGAAATTTCACATCCAAGTTCTGGATTTTTATGAATAGTTCTTCTTATTTCAATTAAAGTTTCTTCAATTTCAGACGCTAAATTATTTATTTGATATTTTTCCAAATTAAAAACTCCTTTCAAAAAATAAAAGATGGCTATTACACCATCTTTTACATATCCAATACTCTATCCTATATATCCTTCATTTTTAAAAACTTTTTCTATCCTATTTAATATTGATATAAGTTTTTCTCTCTGACAAGCTATATTAATTCTTCTGAATTGATTATATCCCGTTCCAAACTCAGAACCATTACTTAATATAAGCTTACATTTTTCTTTCCATAAAATTTCAAGTTCTTCATCAGAAAGATTTAATCCACTACAATCTACCCACATAAGATATGTAGAATCTCCCTTTGCAACGCTAAGTCCTGTTAATCTATCATTTATAAACTGTTCAAAGATTTGTCTATTCTCAGCTATATATGATTTAACCTCTTCAAACCATTCTTCACTTTCCATATAAGCGCCAACTGTAGCTGCTTCAACAAAATCATGACAGAATGGATACTTCATTTTTGACATATATTCGTTGAATTTTTCTCTCATCTCTTTATTCTTTATAATTATAGATGCAGCCCGCGTTCCTGATATATTAAATGTTTTTCCTGGAGATATTATAGTGAATGTGTCTATACCCATTTTTTCAGATACTTTTGCTGTCATTATATGATTTTTTCCATTGAATATAAAATCATAATGTACCTCATCTGAAATGATATATAAGTTGTGTCTTTTGCTGAAATCACATAATTCTTCAAGCTCTTTTTCAGACCAAACTGTTCCTGTAGGATTTTGTGGATTGCATATTAAAATAGCCTTTGTTTTTGGTGTTATAAGTTTTTCCATATCTTCAAAATCTAATGTATATTTACCATTATTATTTTTTAATGGACTTTCTATTACTTTTCTACCACAACCTTCTATAGTTGTAAAGAATCCACCATATACTGGCGAGTTTATTAATATCTCATCTCCTGGTTCAGTAAACCTTTGGATAAATACACTCATTGCAACTGTTGCATCTGCACAACAAACTATATCTTCATTATTTACTTTATATGAATGTTTATTTTCTAACCAATATGCAACAGATTCATAGTACTTATCTGATAACACTTCATATCCCATTACACCTTCTTCAATTCTATCTTTTAGTCTTTTTAGAACTGCTGGTGGTGATTTGAATTCCATATCAGCTACCCACATAGGATAAATCTCTTCATCTATAGAGCTTTCTTTTAAATCTTTCCATTTATATGAGTTTGTTCTATTTCTGTGATTATCTTTATCAAAATTTAAATCTTCATCTAAAATATTTTTATCTGTATCTTTTTCTACAATATCAGAATCAACATTTTTATTTATAAATCTTTTAGTTCTTTCCTCTTTTGGATTATTGAAAAATTCTCTTGCTGGTGCTTTTTCAACTATATATCCATTTTCCATGAATATAACCTCATCCGCAACTTCCTTTGCAAATTTCATTTCATGAGTAACTATAAGCATGGTTGTATGTTGTTTTGCTAGATTTTTTATAACATCTAAAACTTCTCCAACTAATTCTGGATCTAGAGCTGATGTAGGTTCATCAAAAAGTATTATATCTGAGTTAACACCCATAGCTCTAGCAATACCTACCCTTTGCTTTTCTCCACCCGAAAGAGTTTCTGGGTATACAGATTCTTTATGTAACATACCAACTTTATCTAGTTGTTCTTTTGCTATTTTTTTAGCCTCATCTTTAGCTACTTTTTTTACCACTATAAGTGGTTCCATTACATTTTCAATAACTGTTTTATTTCTGTATAGATTGGAATTTTGGAATACCATAGCTGTTCTTGTTCTAAGCATTTGGATATCATCTTTTGTTAAATTGGAGAAATCTACTTCCTTATCTCCTATTTTTACAAAACCTGAATCAGCCCTTTCTAAAACATTTAAACATCTTAAAAGAGTTGATTTACCTGTCCCAGAAGGTCCTATTATAGCTATTACCTTTCCCTTTTCTATATTCAAATCTATTCCTTTTAATACTTCTCTATCACCGAATTTTTTGTGTAAATTTTTAATTTCTATCATTTATGACATCTCCTTATTTACTGTCTTACATAAGCAGATCCTATTTTCTTTTCTAGCATCTTCTGAACTTTTCCTAATATAATGGCTAGGACCCAATAAAATGCTGCTGCTATTATATATGTTTCAAAAGTTTTATAAGACGTAGCTGCTGCTAACTGAGCTTCACCCATAATATCCCGTATACCTATAGTCATACCTAATGAAGACATTTTAATTATATCTAAGCATGAACTAACTATCGGTGGTATAGCAGATACGGCTGCCTGAGGTAGAATTATTCTAAACATCATTTGTTTATGAGTCATACCAAAACCTAAACAAGCTTCATACTGCCCTTTATCTACACTATCTATAGCTCCCCTTATAATTTCAGATATATAAGCAGAGCTATTTAAAGCCAAACATATAATTAATGCCCGCGGTTTAGGGCAGGCTTTCATAAAATCAAATACCATCGGTAATCCGTAGAAGAATAAGAATAGCTGTATTAGTAAAGGAGTTCCTCTATAATACGATACATATATTCTTGCTAATGTATCTAAGACTTTTATTTTAAAATGTTGAACAAATGCTAATAATATTCCTAAAATTATACTTATAATAAATGCAGCTATTGAAACTAATATCGTTACTTTTATACCCTGTATAAGCAGGGGCACAAGCTCCTGCATATACGGTATAAATATTTCATTTAAATATGTCATTTCTATTATTTACTTTCTGTAGAAATATCATATCCAACCCATTTTTCTGATATTTCTTTAAGAGTTCCATCTTCTTTTATTTCTTTTAAGAATTCATTAAGTCCATTTAGTAATTTTTCATTCTTTTTATCAACTACCATGCATCCAACAGAGCTTTCGAATGGATCTAAAACTTTACATTTTGCACCACTTTTTTCTATAGCCATATAAGCCTGTACATTCTGAGCTAAGAATCCGTCTATTCTTCCATATTCAACGTCATCTAACATATTTTCTAAAGTAGCTGAAGTATATATTTCAAATTTTGGTTTTTCTGCTGAATCTTTATACATATCTTCAACTTTTTTCTGCATTTCATTTCCTGCACCAGTACCTATTTTTTTACCAGCTAAATCTTTTACACTTTTTATTTCATTGTTATCTTCTGCTACAACAACAACTGATCCGTAATAAGTTTCTGGTTCAGTAAATGCAAATACTTCTTCTCTTTCTGGTGTAGGAGTAAGCTGTGCTGATACTACATCAGCTTTCCCAGACTGAACTAATCCTAATAATCCACTGAAATCTGCTTCTTCATATTTAACTTTTATTCCTGATCTTTTTTCAAATTCTGCTAATAAATCCGCATCGTATCCAACCATTTTATCTCCATCTTTATACATAAATGGTTCATACCCTGGTGACACAGCTACTGTTAAAGTATCCATATCTAATCCATATTTTCCTGCTTCTGTTGATTCTGCACTTTCTTTTTTTCCACATCCTGTCATCATACCTAGTGCTAAAACAGAACTAAGTAATAATGTTGCTAGTTTTTTTCCGTAACCCTTCATAACTTTTTCTCCTTATTGAATATAATTTTATTTTTGTTTCCTTAGGAAACAATTTTCTGTTTAATTTTAACACTTAAGAATTGATTTAACAAATTGTTATTTTCTATTTACTAAAATGCATCTATCTATATATATTTTCTTGTCTTGTAAGCTTTCATTAAATTATGTTATTATATTATGAGTTTTAAATTATTTTTAGGAGTTTGATTTATTATGAAATTTAATAATTTAGAAGACATGGTAGATTCTTTAGGCTTAGTAGACGAATTAGCCCTTCTATACTATGATTATATGAAAAAAGAAAAAATATATTTAGATAAGTATCCACTAAATATGATTGAAATACATTTTTTAACTACTATTTATGAAAGTCCTGGGATTCTTATATCTGAATTTGCTAAAAAGTGGGACAGAACTCTAAGCTCTATATCTAAAAGCGTAAGCAAGCTCGAAAAAAAAGGTTATTTAGAAAAAAGAAAACTACCTGGTAATAACAAAAATATTCATCTATATTTAACAGATATTGGAAATGCACTTGCAGAAGAACATAAGAAGTTCGATTTTGAAGGGCATTCTAAAATGCTTTTTGCTTTAATGAAAGAACATTCTGAGGAGGAATTAAGTTCTTTTTTCGATGTATTATATTCTGTAACAAAATACTTAAGTAAATAAAAAAGAGATAGTCGTTTGATTTTATGTAGATATCAACGATTATCTCTTTTTATTTTATCTTAATTTTGTGGATTTTAAATATAAAGGAATTGTTGCAAGCTGAGCCACCACAGACACAACTACCATCGCAATCACATTCACATCGTAAAGCACTCCAAGAAGCCAGCTTCCCAAGAACCAGAATATACCAAAAGAACACTCAAAAATCCCATATCCAGTAGCTCTACTGCTCTTTGGCACCATTGTAGTCACTGCAGCCTTTAAAATAGACTCCTGTGCTCCCATTCCAACTCCCCAAAGAACTACTCCAACAAGTACCATAGGCACAGATTTTCCTAAAAATACAAACGCAGAAAACGGAGCGGATATAATTGTAGACAATACAAGCGCTCTTACACCTTTTTTGTCGTACATATATCCAAAAACAAGTGCGGCAACTGCATCAACAAGCATCGCACCTGCGTAAAGAAGTGGAATTGTTCCGCTGTTGATAATTGAGGAAGTCTCTGCAAGTCCTCCAGCAATAGATGTAAAATTCCTTGAAATATGCATAATCACAAGTGAATAGTCAATAAACCCAAAAGCGAATAAACTTATCCCCATTATGTAATACTTAAATGATTTCTTCATCTCAAATGGCACAAATTCTTTAGCTTCTGGTTCAAAATTCTCTGGATTAGGAAATTTCTTTCTAGTGATTAAAAGCATGATTATCGTAATAGCACCAGGTATTGCAAGCACCGCAAAACAAGTCGAATATATCTCAAATGTTGTCCCTGTAGTTTTAAAAAGCATCACCAAATAAAGAAGCACTGGCCCTAAAAAAGCTCCGATTTGATCTAGCATTTCCTGTATTCCAAAGCTCTTTCCAACACCTTCTTGTGATGCTGCAAAAGACATAATTGTGTCCTTTGCTGGTTTTTTAATTGCCTTCCCCATTCTCTGTATGATGAGTAAAATAGCAGCGGCAATCCATCCATTTTCGCCAACCAAAGCTAGTGCAGGCACAGCTAAAACGTCTATAACATATCCAAAAATCGTCATGAACCAATAGTTCTTTCTCTTGTCCGCAATCCTACCAAAGACATACCTCATAGAATATCCTATAAGCTCTCCAAGTCCAGACACAAAACCTATTGCACCCGCTGAAGCTCCAAGTATCGTGAAGTACGCACCTCTAATACTCGATGCGCCCTCGTGCGTCATATCAGAAAACAAGCTCACTATCCCAAAGAAAATTATGAACAGCATCGCCTGAGAAATTCTCTTTTTCTCCTTTTTATTATCCATTTCATTCACCTAGTTCTATTTTTCTTCATCTTTTGGTGGGAAAAATCTCTTTTTAAAGTAGAAATCTGCTCCGTAAATAGCAGCAACTGGGTTGTGTCCAGTCACTCTGTCTTTTGTAACTCCTGTTGTGACTAGTGCATCAGAGTATTTGTAGAATAAGCTATCGTGACCTACACATAGCCCCATCACGATATTTAGCTCAGTTCCGGCTTCATTTAAAAGCTTAGCCTGAAGAATTGGGTTGCACATATTTTCACCGATTTCGTTGCATCTCTCTGGTATGCCAACGTCAACTTTCTTCTGAGTACCAACCTTACAAGCCACACCGTAAACCTCAAATCCGTTGTATCTTAGGATTGAAGCAAGTTTTCTACTTTCGCTTATTAATCCAACACATGTTGCAATTCCAAGCTTTTTCATTCCCATTTTTTTAGCATAAGCCATTATTTCCTCAACTCTTGTGTATTGACAGTAGTGGTCGTGTTCAACTTCTGCAGCTGCTATCATTGAGCGACGGTTTTCATCCTCTTTGTAAAGCTCCATTGCTTCATTTAGTACATCCTCGTCCATATTTGTTGTTAAGCAAAAATCTGGATATTCCTTATCCTGATGATTACAATTAGTGACAAAACAGTCTATACATGATAATTCTTTCTTTTCCATACTAAATCCCCCTTAAAAAAATTTGACCTTACTTCTAATATTATCTTTTTTTATCGATATTCCTCTTATTTCAAGCAATAATATTTTTATATTTATATTCAAAAATCAAATAACTTCATCACAAATTTCGTAACAAAATATTATTTACTATATGAAAATCTGCATTTATACTATATTTTGTGAGATTATTTTTTAGAAAGGAATTAAATTATGGCAAAACCTCTTAATAGAAAATCTTCCGAAGTTCTACTTGGCTCAGTTATCATCGCAAGGGCGACGTCGTTTCTGTTTTTAAAGCTTCTTTTGGAAAATATGGGACAGTTCACCCTTTTAGGAATTAGGTCGATGATTGCATTTGCAGTGCTTGTAGTAATCGGATTTAAAACACTAAAAAAGACCGATAAAAATGATTTATTCTATGGATTTTTGGTTGGAGCATCGTTTTTCGTCGTTATGTTCTTAGAATTAGCAGGACTTAAATACACTAC
>UQCY01000045.1 GCA_900539645.1 uncultured Clostridium sp.
ACCAAGAAAATGATATGAGTTCTTTTTTTTGTTGCACTTAGATTATAAATTCAAGGTATAAAAAAGAGAGTAAAAAAATTACTCTCTTGAAAGATTATTCATTTGTATTTTCATTTGCTAGTAAAGTGGTTATAAAAGCACTTAATAAATCTTTTTTTGATACATTTTTTTCTTTTAAAATATTTGTAAATTGCATATGTATTTTTTCATCAATTGAAAAAGAAATAGTTTTTTGATTTTCTTTAGGTTTTGAAAAATAGTCAAGAAGTGAATCGTAATCTGTATTAGTATTATTTATGTATGTAGATACTATTTTACTTTTTCTTTTATTTATAGTATAAGTATCTTTATGTATTTTATATCCTGAACCATAAACAATAACATCGTAAGCATTTCTATGAGGTATTGGCTCAGCTAGACCTTTAGAAATTAGTTTATGAAGAAATATTGTTTTTTCAGTTGGTGTTACGGGTTGTGGAACAAAGATTTTTTTATTCTGTTGAATAGCATAATCAACAGAATGCCGAGTTCCACTTTTTTCTTCTGATTCAAAAACAATAGTTGACTTTGAAAGACCCGTTACTATTCTATTTCTATGAACAAATCTAAATTTATCAGCTTTTGTTCCGATAGGATATTCACTTACAAGTAATCCATTGTGTTCTAATATTTCATCGGCTAATGATTGATTTTCAGGTGGATAAATAGTATCTAGTCCATGAGCTAAGACAGCTATTGTTGTACCATCATTATTCAAGCAAAATTGATGACTTAATGTATCACTACCTTCAGCCAATCCACTAACTATAGTAAATCCTTCATTTACTAAGTTTGGTATAATAGAACTAGCAGCATTAGAAGTGAAACCAGTTGGTTTTCTTGTTCCAACACAAGAAATACTTTTTTCATGTTTTTTAAAGAATCCACGTCCTTTATAATAAAGAATAACAGGAGCATCTGGAATATTCTTTAAATTTTTTGGATATCTTTTATCTGTTATCAAAATATGTTTTATTTTATTTTCTTTACTTTCTTTCAAAATCAAACTAGCAGCATTTAAAGATTTTTTTAGCTGATCTAAATCAGATAATACATTAGAATACTTATTTAAGTCTAAATTATATTCAAATTGTATTTCCATAAAATTACCTTCAAATATAGACTTAAAATCTTTCAATGTTAGTAGCTCTAGCATTAATCTTAAAATTGTATTATTTAGTCCCATGCTTTTAAGAGCTATAATATATACGTCCATTAAAAACAGTCCTTCCTTATAATGTTATATTAATAATATAGCATTGATAGTTATGTTTCGCCATTAAAGATTGAAAATATTATATAAATTTTCAGTTTCTTCTTTGGCTTTAGTATTTATTGTAAATTTACTTTTAGCAATAACGCAACGATTTATTAGCTTGGCTGTATAATCTTTTGAGAAGAGATTACCATCTAATTCATAATTTTGATATTGATAATTTTTTCTAAAAGTTCCCAATGTAACGAATATAATTTTTTTTACACCAGCACTTTTTAATAGATTTCTGGCACATTCAAAAGAATTACCATGAGTTAGATAATCATCAAATATACAAACATTTTTACCACGAAGCTTATCTTTATATACTGGATTTAAACATATAGTTTCAAAATGCCTTGCTGAACCAACTTTTATACGAATAGCTTCATCTATATAATGACTTTTATCAGTAGCCATATGTCTAATTAATATATTATCAGCGTTTTTCTTTTTAGAAATTACTCTAACTTGTTCTTTGAAATTTAGCATTTCAGGATTTAATTTTGTAGAGGATGATGGGAAAATACCCCATATATCTATATTATCAAAAGTTTTTGAATTACATATTGCAGATAAAAAATGATACAAATATATATCATAATATTTTCTTTTTCCTTTTTTTAAAACACTTTCAAAGGCTTCTATTATTTCTTTTTCTTCAGCAGACTTGGAATAATATTCACTTCTTGCATCTGCTAAAGATATAATTTCTGTTTCGTCTGGCAATTTAATATAAGAAAACCATGTGGTTTGATTTAATATAGTTTTAATGAACCTTAAAAGCTGGTTAGTATCTGAAATATGTATTCCATATTTTGAAGCTTTTTCTTCTTTAGTTTTATACCACTCAGGAAATAAGTATAATAATTTATCACCAACAGCCATAAAGAAATCTTGTTCTTTTGTACCGATAACTATAAATAGTGATTTATGAAATTTCTTAACAGTTTTTTTTACATAATCTCGGCTGCAAAAGGTAATGTTATCAGGATAATTTGTTTTATAGTACTTATATGGATTTAATCTATTTTCGTTTCTAGAATAAAAAACTAGACCTAAATCTAAAGAAATAGACTTTTTCAAAAAAGAGTCGATATCTTCTTTATTAGTATTTTCAAAAAAATCAATAGACATTAAAAGATACTTTTTTTTCTGATTCATTTACAATCACCTCATTTTAAAATTTATTATATATATACACATTAGGATAGTTACTCAAAATGAGATAACGATTATCCGTTATGTGTAGATAGTCATGGTTAAGCGATAGATAGTAGAAGCTCTGTAGAAGGATGTCCTTGCTTACAGATAGCTCATCAGATAGTTCATGAATATTTGACAAGTTTTTCCTTAGAGCCACCATCAGTTCGTCTATAGGAACTAAGAAGTTGCACGCCCACCTTAAAGCCTTGTTCTCACATTTGGCAATAGTCAGCTTATCAAAGTAGTTGGTAGGATTAATGTTGTTGCCAGCAGAAGTAAAATGATGTCCAAGCTCTTCAGCTAATACCTCTGTCATATGGATCATATTATCCTTAAGGAAATTAGCAAGAAGAATCATTCTAATACCATGTCTAGCAACATATAGAGCTTCAGAACGATATTCTGGGATTTCATCAACGAATTTAACAATAATGTTTTCTTTTTCAGCTAAGTCAAGGAGTTGCTCAAACTTAGTCATTTTTCTTTTTCATTTCTTCAAAAATTAAATAGTCAATGAAATCATCAAGTCTTTTTCTACCTTCCTCAGAAAGCTGCTGAGTACGGTCATCAGTATGTGCTGCTATTGTATTTTCTTCATGGTTTCTTATGTTAGTTCTTCCTAGTAGGTAGTCTACCGATACACCAAAGTAGTCTGCTATTGAGTTTAACAACGCAAAGTCTGGTGTTCTTCTATTCTGTTCATACATTCCAATAGTACTAGGAGAGATATTAAACAAGTTTGCAAGTTCAGCCTGTTTTAATTCTTTTTCTTCTCTTAATTCTTTTAATCTATCTCCAAATTGCATAAATTATTACCTCTTTTCTAAATATTTTATAATAAAAATATACCACAAGATGTGTAAATTTTAAGCTTTATACACATCAAGTGTAAAAAAATTGAAAAAACCTATTGACAACACAAAAAGTGTGATATATTATATAAGTACAACGTAACACAAAATGTGTAGAAAGGAGTTTTGAAAATGCTTAATAGGTTAGCTGAATTTAGAAAAGAGCAAAATAAAACCATGCAAGAAATGGCTTTAAAATTAGGTATATCTCTATCTCTTTATATAAAAGTTGAGTCAGGCGAGAGAAATCCTAGCTACTCATTTTTAACTAAATTCAAGACAGCATATCCAAATGCTGATATAAATGGAATTTTTTTTACAATTAATACACACGAAAAGTGTAGCGAAATAATTGATTAATTCATATTAATTATTACACAAAGTGTATAAGTAATTAAATTCCTAGAATGTAGTTTAAAACCTTTAAACACACATATTGGAGGTGAAAGAAATGACTAGAGAATCAATCCTTGGAAAGAATAATCCTTTTTATAAAGCAAGGATAGCCTCTAATAAAGATGATTTCAAAAATAGACGAGATACTGCTGAGAATATATACATCAGTAGAAGACGGCTTGAAGAAATCGAGACAGGAAAGAGAGAGCCATATACAGATGAGCTTTTGATAATGGCTGAAGCTTATGATGCACCATACTTAGTTGAACACTACTGCAATCACATTTGTAAGATTGGGCAAAAGTTTGGTTGTAAGTATGTTGAGAATAAGGGTGATGCATATAAAGCAACAGTAATGTTTATTAAATCTTTGAAAGAGGCAGAGCAGGCAAAAGAAAACATATTAGAGATACTTTCAGATGGTGAGATTTCACAAGATGAAATATCAATGTTAGATGAAGCTATAAGCAAGTTGAATGAAACAATGACAGATATTATCAATCTGAAAATAGCATTAGAAAAAGAAAAAATCAAAGGGGGTAAAAAGTAATGACAATAACAAATTTAGAGCCAGTAGTAATGGTAGCAGAAGCAAGAGATGTTGAGTTAGTTCCATTAGGAGAGGAATTATTAAATATAAGAACAGATGAAGAAACTGGAGAAACAATAATAAGTGGTAGAGAACTTCATAAAAGTTTAAAAGTAGCTACTCCATATAAAAAATGGATGGATAGAATGATTGATTATGATTTTGAGGAAAATGTTGATTTTGTTACAGTTGGACAAAAATGTCCAATAGCTAATGGAGGATACCAAACTCAAACAGACCACCTACTAAAGTTGGATATGGCAAAAGAGATTGCAATGATCCAGAGAACACCAGAAGGAAAAAGAATAAGACAGTATCTTATTCAAGTTGAAAAAGCATGGAACAGTCCAGAGAAAATTATGGAGAGAGCATTGTTAATAGCTAAGAACAATATAAACAGACTAGAGATTGAAAATAAGGCAATGAAGCCTAAAGCAATTTTTGCTGATGCAGTAGCATCTAGTGAACAGTCAATTCTAGTTGGAGAGCTGGCAAAACTGTTAAAGCAGAATGGAATTAATACAGGTCAGAAGAGATTGTTTGAGTACTTGAGAGAGAATGGTTATTTGATAAAGAGAAAAGGCTCAGATTACAATATGCCAACTCAGAGAAGTATGGAGCTAGGGATTATGGAGATTAAGGAAACAGTTATAAATAATCCAGACGGAACAGTAAGGATAAATAAGACACCAAAGATTACTGGTAAAGGGCAGACATATTTCGTGAATAAGTTTTTAAACCCAAAGGAGGATTAAGAGATGCCAGAAGTATCAAACGAAGAAAGAATGAAACGTATTTGGAAGCAGTTAAATAAGCATGGAATATATACAAAAGAAGAGGCTATGAAAGCATATAGAGAAGTACCAAGAATAAATATAACTCCAATGGTAGCACCAATTGATTGGGATGAGCTGAACAGGATAAAAGAGGAGTTGTTTGGTAAAGCTGATAAAGGAGCAGAAAATGAACGATTATAGAAGTCAGAGTAAATACACAAAAACAAGTCATCAGGTAGGTGTGGAAAGAATAGAGATTATTGATCAGTATGCAAATGATAGAAGCACTAGAGCAATAAAGAAAGATGATTTGAAAGTTATAAAAGATAGAGCAGCTAAATATTTGAGAGGTGAGTAGGATGAATGTTAAAAAGTTAGAAGTCAATTTAGATTACAAGAACATAGAAACAGTATCAATAGACTATGACAAGGATGCATTAGTTAAAGTTATGAAAGAATATGGAGAAAAACCACTTGGAGGTTTTACAATAGATGACCCAATAGAGCAGGCATATCTGCTTGGAGCAAGAGCAGCAACTGCACTTATAAAAACAGCTTTAAATCATTTAGATGACCAGGAGGAAGAATAAGATGAAAAAGGCAGATATGTTTTTAAAAGGTTTTAGAATGAGCTACTTAGTTTTAGGAGTGCTAAGTGTAGCAGAAATGATGGGAATAGAAGTAAATATGGTTTTATTTAGCTTTATATTCTTCATGGTTACATTCCCAGTAGATGTGTTAGTCGACAATATATGTCTTGTTAGAAAAGCAGAAAAGAAGCTTTATAGCAAAAAGAGAAAGGCAGTGAGATAGATGAGCATATACAGAGTAGCATTTATAGCCTATGAACAAGCTATGTATAAATATTTAAATGGATATGTAGATGAGAAAGGCTTTAGATGGCTTATGGGAAAGGTCATGGACGCACTTGAATAAAAATAAAGCTCAGAGATAAGGTGGCACTTAAATACTCTGAGCTTAACTACAAACATCATAGAAAGGATAACAGAAAATGAGCGAAAATACAAGAAAATACTTAGAAGCTGAAGTAATAGTAAGCACAAAAGATATGAGCAGAGAGGATTGGCTTAAAGCTAGACAGATGGGAATAGGAGGAAGTGATGCAAGTGCAGTTGCTGGATTAAATCCTTGGAAGTCAGCTATGCAAGTCTATATAGACAAGAAAGAAGAAAATCCAAAAGAGATACATAGTTTCCGCATGGAACTAGGAAACAAATTAGAACAGACAGTAGCTGATATATTTACAGAGCAAAAAGGTCTTAAAACTAGAAACGTAAATGGACTTCTTAGAAATCCTAAGTATCCATTTGCAACAGCTAACATAGATAGAGCAATAGTAGGAGAAAAAGCCTTCCTGGAATGTAAGACAACTAATAGTTATGCTGCTAAGGATTGGGAGGATGGAAAAATTCCAATCAACTATGAGATACAGTGTTATCACTATATGGCAGTAACAGGAGCTGAACATTGTTACATAGCAGCTCTTATAGGTAATCAAGATTTTGTAATACATAAAATTGAGAGAGATGAAGAAACTATAAATCAGTTGATGGCAATAGAAAAAGAGTTCTGGGAAGAGAATGTTTTAAAAGATGTTCTTCCTGATCCAGATGGCTCTTATGCTTGTAATGAGTTTTTAAATGAAAAGTACAAGAATGTAAATGATGAAACAGTAAATCTATCTTATGTGAAAGATGTAGAAAATCTATTCAGTAGATATGATGAGATTAAAAGCGATATAAAGGATTTAGAGAAAGAAAAAGGAGTTATTGAACAAATACTCAAGGAAGAGATGAAAGAGGCTCAGAGGGGCACTGTGGGCGACAGAGTAGTAACTTGGAAGGCACAGGAAAGAGTAAGTATAGATTCTAAGAAGTTAAAAGAAGAACTTCCTGAGATAGCAGAAAAATATAGTAAAAAATCTAGTTATAGAGTTTTCAAAATAAAATAGTTGGAGGTAAAGAAAATGGCATCAGAAAATTTAAAAGGAGCTTTAGAGAAAAAAGCAAATGGTACAGCAGTTAAAAAAGCTAATCCAAGTAAAGGAAGGGAACAGTTACTTAATAAAATGGCAGGGCAGATACAGAAGGCTTTACCAAGTATGGTAAGTAGTGAGAGATTCCAGAGAGTAGCACTTACAGCATTCAGTAACAGTAAAAAATTACAAGATTGTGAACCAATGAGTTTTATAGCTGCAATGATGCAGTCAGCTCAGTTAGGATTAGAGCCTAATACACCATTAGGACAGGCTTATTTAATACCTTATGGAAAGCAGGTACAGTTCCAGATAGGTTACAAAGGGTTATTAGAATTAGCTCAGAGAAGTGGAAAGATAAAATCTATATATGCTCATACTGTTAGAGCAAATGATGAGTTTGACATAGATTATGGATTAGAACAGAAACTAGTACATAAACCAGATTTAAAAGGAAATAGAGGAGAAGTTATAGGATACTATGCGGTTTATCATCTTGATACTGGAGGCAATAGTTTTATCTTTATGACTAAGGATGAGATATTAGAGTTCGCTAAAAAGAAAAGTAAGACTTTTAATAATGGACCTTGGCAGACAGATTTTGACGAGATGGCAAAGAAAACAGTTATTAAGAAACTTCTAAAATATGCACCAGTAAGTATAGAAATGCAGAAAGCTATGACAGCTGATGAGACATCTAAGTCTGAGATAAGTGATGATATGAGCTTAGTTGAGGAGGATGAATACATAGAAGGTGAATTTGAAGAAGTAGTTACAGAGGGTGATGAGTAATGGCAATTTACAGATCAATACAGACTGCATTTTGGCAAGATGCAAAAGTACTAGAGGAGATGACACCAGAGGACAGATATTTTTATCTGTACCTCTTGACTAATCCTGCAGTTAAGCAAGTTGGAATTTATCAGCTTACAAGAAAACAGATGGCATTCGAGCTTGGTTATAGTATGGAATCAGTAAATGCATTACTAGAAAGATTTATACATCATCATGACATTATTAGATATGACTATGACACAAGAGAAATCTGTATTGTCAATTGGGGGAAATATAATTTTCCTAGAGCTGGAACTCCGATTGAAAACTGTATAAGAAAAGAGCTGAGAGAAGTCAAACAAACTGATTTTATAAAAATAATCTATGACAAGGTTGAAAATAAAAAGATAAAAGCAGTTTTTGATGAGTATTTCAACGAATGTCCGTCACGGATACCGTCACGGGATACGTCACGAGTATCGTCACGGGGGGAAAAAGAAAAACAAAAAGAAAAACAAAAAGAAAAAGAACAACAACATAACGTGACGGAAAATAAGGCTGATGAAGTGAGACTACTGAAGAGTTCTTTTAGTGAAATATCTGATGAGGATATTGAAACAATTCTTGGAGTATTGGAACAGAAAAGAGAAGGTATCAGTTATCTGAGGGAAAAGATAGAGGTTGTTAAGAATACAGATAATGTTAAGAGCATAGTTGGTTATCTTATAAAAGCAATAATGAATGATTATAAGAAGTTTGAGAAAAAAGGAAGTAGCAGCAGGAACAAGTTTAAAAACTTTGATGAAACTGTTACTAAGTATAGTTCTGATGAGTTGGAAGAGAAGATAAGACAAAGTCAAAATAAAAAGTTTGGGTAGGGGGTAGCCTCTACCTGAACTGAAAGGATGGTTACACATATGAATACAAATTTAATAATAAGAAGACGCAAACAGCTTAAATTAAATCAAAGCGAACGGGCAGAAATAATGGGTATGAGAGTCGAAACATTAAACAACATAGAAAAAGGAAGAACAGAGCCACAATATTCTACAGTAAAGAAAATAGCTGAAACTTTAAATGTTGGCTACCTAGATTTGTTAACAAGTAGCAAAGAAATAAAAGAAGCTATAAAAAAAGAAGTTTTAGAAGAATATTTAGAAAATAAGCAAGAAACTCAGATAGATGAGAAGGAAGCAGAAATAAAAAGTTTAGATGGAATAATTTTAGATAACTTTGAAGAAAGATTACAAGATCTAGAAGAAAGAATGGAACAGCTAGAAAAATCAGAAGAAACAAAAGAGGCAGAAAGATTAAAAGAATTAGTAAAAAGAATATACGGAGAATAGAAAGAAGGAGGCAGAATATGAAAAAATATGAACATAATTTAGAGTTATTCGAAATAGAAGAAAAAGAGAGAATAGAAAAAATGGATAGACGAACAGAAGAAATTGAAACAGTTGGGTACATTAAACCAGAAGTTATAGAAAAGGAGAACAAATAATGAATGCAATACATTTAGTTGGACGATTAACGAAGGATCCTGAAATGAAATATATTCCAGGAACAGAAACTGAATCAACAACATTTCAATTAGCAGTTAGAAGAAACTACAAAGACAAAGAAGGAAATTATAAGTCAGACTTTATTCCAATACAAGTACTAGGTAAAAAAGCTATACCTGCAGCAAATTATTTAAGAAAAGGAAATAGATGTGCTGTTGATGGGCGACTTCAAATTGATAGTTGGAAAGATGAAAATGGGAATTGGAAAAATATAGCTAAGGTTATGGCTGATAATGTAGAGTTTTTAGAGAGTGTTCAATCAGCTCAAAGTGATAATGTTGAACCTGCATTTGAACCACCAGCAGATTTTGGTAATGACTATGGAATGGTAGATGATGGAGATATTCCATTTTAGGAGGCAGTTATGAACGAAACAGAACTAGTAACTAAGAGTGCTGAAAAGCTACACAAGCGATTCCCTTATATGAAATTATCTGAGGCAATAAAAACATCATGGGAGATTGTAAAAAGCAACAGAATGGAAAATGGAGAGGCTGATATAGATTCTATTGATAAAACAGTAAAGGATATATGTGGTGAACAAAATTAAGGAGGTAGAGAGATGGACCTATTTGGGAAAAAGAGAATAGCTGAGCTTGAAAAAGAAAATAAAAAGCTACAAGAGGAAAAAGATAGAGCTTTGAATCTTTACAATACAACAGTTAAAAATCATTCTGATTTAGAACGTGAGTATAGAAAAATAAAAGCTGAAAATAATTCACTTCAGCTTGTAATGGAGAGCAAAAATGATAAGGTTAGAGAGCTAGAAATAGAAAATAGAGACTTAAAAATTAACTTTGATAGCAGAGAAAGAGCTTTGAAAACTCTTAAGGATGATAGAGTTGAACGGGAAAAACAAGTAATAGAGTTAAATGAAGAGATTAAAATGTTAGAGTACGAAAATGGATGTATGAAAAGTAGAATAGTATCTATAGAGGAGCTATTTAAAAGCATAGATGGAGTATTTATATGTGATTTCAGAAAAGCACGTTGAAGAGCAATAAATGCTTCTAACAAGAGAATAAGATGCAAGGAATTGAATAAGATGGCAGCTAGCATGGAGAAGATAATAAAAGAAATTACGAAGTCGCTAACTTGCTAGTAACTTGATATATAAGGGTAGACACAAATCTACCCTTTGAAATTTGAACGTATTTTAATTTGATGAGGTGAGCAAATGCTGAAGATGTATGCTAAGTTTATTGCTGATTTCTTTGGGAAAAAGAAGCAATTAAACAAGTTAAAAGAAGAGCTGAATGAGTTGATAGTAGAATGTGATAGGATGCTAGACACGAATACAGATAAGTTAGATTATAGCTTTTTAGAAGAAGTAGCAGACGTTTCTAATATGATAGAGCAGTTGAAGTATTTATACAATGACAGAGAGTTGGATGATAGAGTTCTACAGATTAGAAAAGAGAAGAATGAGAGAACTTTAGAGAGAATAGAAGAGTTAGAGGGTGATAGTTATTAGATTCGTAATAGATGGAGAGCCAAGAGGAAAAGGGAGACCAAGATTCACAAAATCTGGTCATGCGTTTACTGATCAGAAAACAAGGGACTATGAAAAATTGATTGGATATTGCTATAAAGCTCAAGGTGGGAAAATGCTTGAAGGAGATATAGATATTTCAATAAAAGCATTTTACAAGATAGCAAAAAATGACAATAAGAATATAAAAGCTGCTAAGAGAGCTGGAGAGATAAAGCCAACTAAAAAGCCAGATATAGATAATGTGATAAAGGCAATACTTGATGGATTGAATGAAGTAGCATACAAGGATGATGCACAGGTGGTTAATGTAAGTGCAAGTAAATACTATTCAGATGAGCCTAGAGTGGAGGTGATAGTATCGAGAATTTAAAAGTGATAGCATTGTTAACGATTATAATGCTTGTGACTAAGATTATATTAAATAGATAGAGAGGATGATTAGATGGCGAGGTTAACAACTAAATTAAAAGATGAAAGTTATATAGATGCAACTAAGAGATTATTAAAAGGTTATAGAGCAGCTAAAATAAGCTTGAGTGGTAGAAAGAAAGAGCTTGAAAATTTGGCAGAGGATTTGGTTTCTCTTCCAGCATTATCATGTGGAGATAAAGTTCAGACTTCGCTATCTGGTAATCCAACTGAAGATGATGCTTTAGAATTGATTGAAAAGAAAAAGGAAATAGAAAGTGATATAAGAAGAGATGAGATACTTATTGAACGAGTAGAAAGAGCTGTAAGTAATTTAAGTGGGATATACAAGGATATTATAACCATGCGTTATATAAAAGGCTACAGTTGGCGGTATTTAGTCGACAAGCTGAATTATAGTGAGAGACGGTTAAGAGATAAAAATGATGAAGCTATAAAAGCAGTTGCTATAGGTATATATGGTTATGGAGCTTGTGATGAAGATAATTTAATTAGTTTGCTGATGGGAGAAATAGAGGCTTAACAGGTCTCTATTTTTTATTATATATAGATGAATATACAAAATTATGTTTACAAAATAGATGATATAATTTACATTATGTATTATTTGGTATATAATAAATTAAGTGTCACGTACAAAATTTTAATGGCACGCATTAGTTGATTTATATATAAATTAATTGTCCGTGTTATTTTATTACACGGATTTTTTATTTTGGGAGGTAGAATTGCTATGGCAGATAATTTTAGTCTATGGTTAAAAGAATTTTCTAAAAAAGTAGAAGAATTAAAAAAACAGTCAGAGCAATTAATTAATGATTCTGACGATACATATGATGCTATGGATGTAGCTGCATATATAATAAATAAAAGTATAGAAAACAATCATCCAGTTAGTAATTTAAAATTACAAAAATTATTATATTATATACAAGCTGCAAGTTTAATAAAAAGAGATAAAGAGCTATTCAGAGATGATATAGTGGCTTGGCAATATGGTCCAGTTGTAGAGAGAGTATATAATGAGTATAAATATTATTCTAGATATAATATAGTGGAGAAAGTTAAAATTAATACAGATATAGATAATAAAAGTAAAGAAATTATAAATAAGGTTTTAGATGCAAAGTCAAATTTTACAGCGTATAACCTTGTTGATGATACACATGAAGAAAGACCTTGGAGAGAAGTTAATCAAGGGGAGGTTATGAAAAAAGAATCTATAAAAAAATACTTTAAAGATAATGAGGAAAGAATATGGAAGCAAAAGAACTAGAAATTTATGATATATTAGAAGAATGTCTAGATAATATAAATGTATTAGGAAAAATCATTGAAAAAGATGAAAGTAGATTAGAAAAAAGTGAGAAATATAAATTAGAAGAATTGTATGGTAAATTTGAAAAATTTTATTTTGTAGATGGAAATAAAGAAAAAGTTAAAAGACACAGTTATTCTAAAATAAGCGGATGGGTTATAGATAAAAATAAAGAATATGGCGAAAATATAAATGATAATATTGATAGATTGCTTTTAATATTAGAGTATATTCTTGATAATATATGTGAGAATAAAGATATTGATAAATGTATAAGAAAATTAATAGATCATATAGAACTTGAACAGAAGAGATTAA
>UQCY01000046.1 GCA_900539645.1 uncultured Clostridium sp.
AGAATTATTATTTTTGATTGTATATATAATTTTTTCTGGAAGAGAATTTACATCTACGTAATTATTTTTTGATGTAAGTACGATGTTTTGCATTATATTTTGTAGCTCTCTAATATTTCCAGGAAAATTATAGCTAGCTATAAATTTAACTGCTTCATCAGATATTACTTTATCTTTCATATCAAATTGTATAGAGTATTTTTTAAAGTAGTAGCGAATCAAATTCAATAGATTATCTCCACGTTCCCTAAGAGGAGGCAATTTTATTTCTATTACATTTAATCTATAGTATAAATCCTCTCTAAAACTTCTTTCTTTTACTTTTGCTAGTATGTCCGCATTTGTAGCGGATATAATTCTTATATCTACTTTCTTTTGTTTTATTCCACCTACAGGAAGAAAGGTTTTTTCTTGTATTAATTGTAAAAACTTCGCCTGAAGTGGAAGTGGTATATCTCCAATCTCATCTAAAAATAAAGTTCCACCGTTTGCAAGCTCAACAAGCCCCACCTTTCCTTTGGAACTAGCACCTGTGAATGCACCAGATGTGTATCCAAATAACTCAGATTCTAGAAGTTGAGGAGAGATTGCTGCACAGTTTATAGTTATAAATGGACCATTTGCCCTATGACTGTGCTGGTGAATAAACTTTGCAAGTGAGCTTTTTCCAGTTCCAGATTCACCAAGTAGCATAATATTTACATTTGCCTTTGAAACTTGATCAGCAGTTTGCATAATACTCTGCATAACTGGACCGTTGCTTATAATATTGTCCTCGTATTTTAATGTAGTTCTATAGAATGTTTCTACCTCTGATTTATACTTGTTCATTTCTTTTTCTGTGGTCTGCAGTTTTGTTTTTATTTTGTTTAATTCTGTTATATCTCTTACATTTTCAACAACGTATTCAATTTCTCCATTGTCGGAAAAAACTGGTGTAGCTGTTATTAGTAAATTTTTTCCAGTATGAGTTTCTTGTTCTACTGTAATCTGATTCTTACTCTGTATAACAAGGGGAATAGGGCTCTTTGTAGCATATCCGTGATTTTCCAGGTATTCTACATTTTTTCCAATCATTTCTGATTTTGAAATTCCGTAGTTTTCTTCAAATGATTTATTACAAAATATAATCACACCATTTTTGTCAGAAACACAGATTTCGTCGTGGGAAGCTTCTATTATTTTTTGATAAAAATCTTTACTATATTTCATAATTTCCTCCTCGTGTATATTTATAAGTCAAATATAACTTAAAAATCTTATTTAGACAATATTAATCATAAGTAAATTAAAAAATAAGTTGTAAAAGACTTAAAAATAAGTCTATTTTGATTTGAATGAAGAGAAAAAGAATAAATAAGTTAAAAATGACTTAAAAATATCTACAAAAACGATAAAAAAATATATAGTCAAAATAAAAAAATGATAAAAATTGAAATAATCATAAGAAAAAAACTGTATATATTGCAAACGCTAACTTTTATAAATGTTAAATGTAAAAATAAAAATACTATATAAATGGCATGTATTTTGCTACTCAAATATAATGTAATAATAAAAAATTGAGGGGGTAATTATATGAAAAAAGGTGCAAATTCATACGTATTTATAGCAATGGCAGGGATTTTATGGTCTACGCTAGGATTATTTGGAAATATGCTTATGGAAAGAGGTCTTTCATCTGAACAGGTTGCATTTACTAGATTATTTATAGGATTTATAGTGTTATCATTATATTCGCTAATAAGAAGACCAGAAGTTTTAAAAATAAATTTAAAATGTCTTTTATATTGTGGAGCAATAGGAATAATATGTCAGGGGATTTTTAATAAATGTTATTTTAAAGCAGTAGAAGTGACTGGTGTTTCAATAGCTGCAGTTCTTTTATATACTTCACCATTGTTTTTAGCGGTATTTTCAAAAATAGTTTATAAAGAAAAAATGACTAGAGCTAAGATAATTTCTCTAATTTTATGCTGTATTGGAGCAATTATGGCAGTTACTGGTGGAGTACTTGATCTAAAAGGAATAAATACATACGGAATAATAATGGGAATAATGGCAGCAATAACTTATGCATTAATGCCAATAATAAGTAAAAACGCATTAAAAGAATTTTCAAGTGAAACAATTTTAATCTATGGATTTTTATTTGGAGCAATATTTATGATACCTTCAGCAAAACCAGTTGAAATGATAGGATTTGTTACAGACATGAATGTACTTCCATATATGATACTTCTAGGAGTATTCCCAGCGGCGATGGCATATATATTCTACGCTGAGGGAATTGCAAGAGGTTGTGAGCTTTCAATAGTAGGTGTTGTAGCATCTGTTGAGCTTATAGCTGCATCTATAATAGGATGGACTGTAGTAGGTGAAGTATTCACTATTGGAAAAGCTATAGGAGTTGCAATAATGTTTGTATCAGCATTTACAGCAGTTGCTGGAAATAAAGAAGTTGAAACAGAAGTTGTTGAGGAAATGGAAGCAGAAGCATACGTTGGATAGCTTTAATTAAACAAATTTATATTTATAAAGTTAAATTATATAGGGTGAATTTTTATAGAATGATTTAAAGGCTGTTACATTTTAGGGGAGAAAATGTAGCAGCTTTTTTAGAATATTTATAGAAAAAGTTAAGAATTCCTCAAGAATAAGAAGGTATAATAAGAGCATATATCAAATATATATATTAAAGAAACAAATAAAAATAAATATTAAAACTAATATTTATTTAATTTGTATCATATAGATAAGAGGGGTTTTATTATGGAGCACATTCAAAATTTATTATATATAGCACAAGATAATTTAATATTATCTATAGTTGCAGGGCTTTTTAGTGCATTTATAGAAAGTTTTATACCTGCACTTCCACTCGTAGCAATAGTTTCTGCAAATGCTGCAATATTTGGTATGTTCAAAGGTCTTGTCATATCGTGGATTGGATCAGGGCTAGGTACAACGGCGCTATTTTTAGTGGTGTCTAGATTTAGAAATATTAGGATTTTAAAGTGGCTTTTAAAGAATAATAAAGTAGATTCGGTAATAGAATGGGTTGATAAAAAAGGTTTCAGTATTTTGTTCCTAGCTTATGCATGTCCATTTATGCCTAGTTGCCGGGCCACTTTGGCATCTGCACTTTGTGGCAAGAAAAAATTAATAGACTTTATACCACCTATGTTGACTGGTAAGTTTGTAATGTTTATAATAATAAGTTATATTTCTGAAGATATAACAGGATTTATACATAGTCCAATAAAAATAGGATTATTTATAGGATTAACTTTAGTTTCGTGGATAATAGGTAAGAGATTTAATAAGAAGCTAGAACAGCACGAAGAAGAAATAGAAGCTAGTATAGTTAAGATAGAAGAAAGTACTAAAAAAATCAAACATATTCAGGAAGTAAAGAGAGAACATAAAAAAGAAATAAAAGAAGAAAAGAAAGAACAGAAAAAGGAAAAAAGAAATCTAAAAAAACAACAAAAGAAGAGATTTGTAAATATAACAATCGATAAGTCAAATAAAAAATATAGAAAAAAGAAAGAAGATGAACAAGAATAAATTACATATAATCTACTAGTAAAGTTCACTTTTTTTAGAGATTTGTTGTATAATCTAATAAGTAGAAATTTTTAAAAGGAGAAATTTTTTGAAATGAAGGAAATACTTAAAGGTCAGAAGGTTGAACTTACAAGAGATATACCAGAATTAGAAAATGTTTTGGTTGAATTTGATTATAGAGTAAATAATTATTTAAAGAAAGATGATTTTGAAATGGGTACGGCTGTTTTTTTAACCGACGGTAGCGGAACAATGACTAGCTATGAGGATTTTATTTATAGTGAAAATAGAGAGCATCCATCTGAATCAGTTAAATTAAATGAAAGAGAAGATAAAGTTTACATAACTATGTCTAAAATACCTAATAAAATAAGAAAGATAGCATTTGCACTTACTTTAACTGAGTACGGTGATGTATTTAGATATTACGATAGATTTGACTATTTATCTATGAGAATAATAGATTTAGATCGAGAAGAAGTAATATATAACTACCAGATAAATGATAGTGTAGGTCAGAATACAGAGATAGTATTTGGTGAAATGTATAGACACAACGGTGAATGGAAATTTAATGTAAATACAGATTATCTAGATGGAGGTCTTTTAAGTCTAGGTAAAAAATTTGGTCTAGGAATTTAGCTATTATCACAGGAGGTGATAATTATGAAGGGAATTGCATTAGAAGGTGGATCATCAAAAGGCGCATACCATTTAGGAGTACTAAAGGCACTTTTTGAAAGAGGATATAAATTTAAAGGAGCTGTTGGAACATCTATAGGTGCATTTAATGCAGCTATGATAGTTCAGGGTGACTTTGATGTATGCTACAATATGTGGAAAAATATGCAACCTGAGACATTATTCAATGTGGATAACCAGTTTATGGAGAATTTGCTCGACAAGAATATAGATAGAAGTATGTTAGAATATGCATCTACTGAAGCAAAAAAAGTCATAGCAAATAAAGGAATTGATACTACAAAGCTTAGAAGAATTTTGGATACTTATATAGATGAGGATAAAATCCGCGCATCTGAAATGGATTTTGGTCTTGTTACAGTTGAGTTTGACGGATTAAAACCTGTACCAGTGGAGATTTTTAAGGAGGATATTCCTAAAGGCAAGATAAAGGACTACATAATGGCTAGTGCAAATCTGCCTGTTTTTAAGAGTGAAGATATAGATGGTAAATTCTTTATAGATGGGGGATTTTATGATAATTGTCCTCTAAGGCTTTTAGAAAGCAAAGGGTATGATGATTTAATAGCTGTTAGAGTTTCTCCAAACAGAAAACTTAGAGAGCCTATAAAAGAGGATACTAAGTTTATAGAAATAAAACCTTCTGAGCCACTTGGGAGAGGTCTTATATTCAGCAATGATACTATAAGAAGAAATATGCTTAGGGGATATTTTGACCGGATTAAAAAAATTGAAGGATTAAAAGGAAATAAATACTACATAGATGGAATAACAGACGATGAGTTTATGAATAGATTGATTTCTTATCCAGATGAAAAGATATTACCTTATGCAGAAAGCAGAGGAGTTGTTGGTAAAAATCCAAAAAGAATTCTCTTTGAAAATCTTATTCCAGAAACTGCAGAAGCTTTAAAAATGGGAAAAGATGCGACTTATCAAGATATTTTTATAGAGTTACTTGAGTCTATAGCAGAGGGGAAAAAGATTAAAAAATTTAAGGTTTATTCATTGGATGAATTTATAGACTGTATAAATAAATCTGAGGACGATGATTCATCTAGTTCAAAATTATCTGAGCTTAAAAAGGCAGCATTTAGACTTGCAAAACCAATAGAAAAGATAACTCCTATAACTTTTAAGGAAAGTATTCTAAAGGAATTTGAAGAGAGTATGTTGGATGATATAGGATATCATGTAAGTCAGCTGGAAAGTTATGAAAAGAATGAAGATAAAGATGATGATGGTTGGGATTAGATAAGTATTAAAAAAATAAATATTTAGAATTAAAAAATTTGACAGTTTGATAAAAATCTTATATTATAAAAATGACAATCAAATATGTTCGGATGACGACTGCATTAGAGACTTTGTAAAAAGCGCCGAAGAAGCAAAACAGAAATTTCATCTTGTTTCTGTGGAAACTGACAGGCAAAAGGAGGGCAGTCAGACGATACTTTGGAGAGAGTGATTAAATTCACCGCCTACGAGGATATAACCAACTGGCAAAAGGACAGAGATATGGATGCATTTATTTGTGTATCTGTATCTCTTTTTATGTTTTTGCAAGGTTGGTATTTTTTAAATCTATTTACAATAAAAAGAGAAATCCATATTTGTGTAAGATGCAAGACTATATACAAAAGAGGAGATAAGAATTATGAGAATGTTATTAGTAGGTGCCGGAGCAGTCGGTGAATCAATTTTAAGGATTTTAAAAGAAAGAGATAAAAGTAGCAATTGGCTAGAGCTTGTAGTTGTTTCTGACTACGATTTAGAGAGAGCAAAAGAGGTTTGTGATAATCTAGGAGATTATGATAGATTTAAGCCTGAATTTGTAGATGCAAAATCAAAAGAAAGTATGAAAGAACTTGTAAAAAAATATAACTTAGATTTTGTTATGGATGCAACAGCTCCATTTTTAAGTAATTATATATTTGATGCAGCATTTGAAGCAGGAGTAAACTACGGAAATATGGGAACTTGGTCTGTTCCAATGGAAAATCCTGCATTTGGTTTAGGTATAGAAAATAGTTATACAGAGCCTATGACAAAATACAACTTTGATAGACACGAAAAATGGGCAGAAAATGGACAGTTAGCTTGTATATGCATGGGAATAGATCCAGGAGTTGTAAATGTATTTGCAAAATACGCAGCAACAGAATTATTTGATGAAATAAAAGAAATACATGTAAAAGACGGTGGAAATCTTCAGATACCTTCTGCAGATAAAGACGATATTATATTTGGATTTAATGTGTGGACGGTTTTAGATGAATGTATGAATCCTAATGTTGAATGGGATAAAAACAACGGTGGATTTATAGTAGAAGATGCCTTTGCTGGTGAAGAAAAATTTGATATGCCAGAAGTAGGTGAAAACACATTAGTCAAAATTGAGCACGAAGAAACTGTTACAATGCCTAGATACCTTGAACAGTACGGACTAGAAAGAGTTACGTATAAAATATCTCTTGATGAAAACTTAATGAACGCATTAAAAGTTATAGATAAGTTAGGACTTAGAGGAACTAAGCCTGTAGAAGTCGGTGGAGTGAAGGTTTCACCTAGAGATGTTGTAGCTGCGTGTGCTCCTCAGCCTAAAGATATAGGAAATGAAATGGTTGGAGAAATGTGCGTTGGTATACATTGTAAAGGAATTAAAGACGGCAAAGAAAAAGAAATAATGATGTACCAGACATTTGATAATCAGGAATCTATGAAGGATTGGGGAATGCAGGCTGTAGTTGCTCAGACAGGATTTGGAGCAGCAATAGCAATAGAGCTTATAGGTAGAGGAATATGGACAGGAGAAGGTGTATACTCTCCAGAATATTTTGATCCGATGCCATACCTAAACATAATGGATGAAGCTGGATTTGATTATAAAATAAAAGAAATGTAAACGTATAAGTTAATAACTTTAGGATAGTGAAGTCATAGAAAAACTCCTCTACAGGCAATCAAGTTGCATTGTAGAGGAGTTTTTTTCTATCTTCTTCAATACACTAAGTTAGTTATTATTCTCTATTCTTGTAATTCTTCGTTTGCGTCAGGCATCCATGATGTTTTAAACCTTCTTTTGTTTTTACACATCATATAATCTGTTCTACTCACTAAATCAAATATAGATTTATCATAACCAAATTTATAAGAGTCATATCCTAAAGAAGTAATCATTTTAATATCGTGTAGTTTGTTGTAGGAAGATACCACAGATTGGAATAACTCTATATATCGTTCAACTTTTTCTTTAGGTTCGTTTTTGATAAGAATAATGAACTCATCACCACCTATTCTAAAACAGTTGCCGATATCTTCAAAAGTATCTTCTATACTATCTGCTAAATTTTGTATTAATTTATCCCCATGAGAATAACCAAAATTATTATTTACGTATTTAATATCTGACAAATCTATAGAAATAGCCCAATATGAATTAAAATCATTTATATTTTTATCATCTTCTGTTAACTGCTTTTCAAAAGACTGCCTATTTTTCATTGATGTAAGGATATCTTTATATACTAGTTTTTCTCTCATATATATCAATGTTTTATTTCTGTATTCTTTTACAAAATTATCAATAAGGGCAACTGTAGCCACTATTGAGAATATTAAAATTCCTAAAATTATTATCTCTATACTTTCACCCAAAGTACCGCCTATTATGCTAAGTATAAGTATTAAATTAGCTGAAGAAAAAATAGGGGTAATACTTTTTTCTCTATATATATTTGCAGCTAAAAATGTAGTAAGCAGTAAACCAATAAAAAGTATTATATAAATAAAAGTATCAGAATGTTCTACTGGGAAAATAGATACATTATCTAATAAAAATACCGCAATCGTAACGACAACTGCAAATCTATTAACTAGCTTTATAAAATGAAAGTATTTACTATTACAATATGCCTGATAAAGTTTTAATAGAGGAATTATAGATAATCCTAAAAATAAAAATCCATAGCTTGTATCAGGATATCTAGATGAGAACAATGGAATTGCTATCATAGAATCAAACAATCCTAGATATAAAAAATCCATAGAACTTACTTCATTCATATACCTATCTAAAAGTGAAAACATAAAAATTGTAAATAATCCGTATAAAAAAAGCATATAATTTGTGTTTAATATCAACTTTTGACTTGTCAAAATTAAATCCCCTACCATAAAAAACACCTCTTGCAAATAATTCTATTAAGATAATTATAGCACATAACGATTATTAAAAATTTTTTTTCAAAAAAATTGATATTTTTTTAAAATTAAACTCAAGCCGTTGAAAATACTAGGTTTACTAAAATTAAAAAGTTTATCTTTAAGATAAATAAAAGTTAGCGTAAGAGATAAATTTTCACAAAAAATTGCTTTGACATTCATTTAAAAAAGGACTATGATAGGGTTAACGAAAGAGGAAGAAACGAGGTGAGTAAAGTGCTTGAAATAAATAGTTCATCAAAAGTTGATGTAGATCAAAAATATACAGAAAGTAGAAACCTCGTACCCAAGAAGGATAAGTATTCAAATATATGCTTAAAAAATTTCGTCAAGGTTGTAGAAGGGTCTTATACAAAAAAAGATTTAATTCCACTTATGCTTATAGAAGCTATGGATAGAGAGAATAAGATAAGAATGACTTTAGATGAAATGGCAGAAATCTTTGATTATCCGAAAACATCTCTTTCGACATTGTTTACAAAGTTGAAGAAAAGAGACTTTATTCAGAGGGTAAGAAATGGGGAGTATATGATAAACCCAGCTATCTCTTATAAGGGCAGCAAACCAGAAAGAGATCAGCTAATGGAGGAGTACAATTCCTTATCCAAGAAAAAATATAAATAGGAAGAAGGGATTTAGATGCTGAAGCTAGATAGAAATATACTCCAGTGGTTTGATTCCTTTTTTGAAGAACAGAGAACTTCTCTTCAAAAAAGTAACTTTATCTGTAAACTATATAAATTTGAAGATAAAGGCAGACAAAAGACAGCTCTTACTTTAGAAAAGGATAATCCAAAGTACTGGAAGATATACTTTGAAATGCCACAAGAGTTGGCGGTAAAGCTTGAAAAAAACGTACATCCAATTTTTAGGGAGTATATATATGAACAAATATCAATATACAACAATAACAGAATGTATAATTTTATAAACTCTAATCTAATTGGAGTATTCAACAATGTAGCCTTTTACAGCTATGATCAAAATTCAGGTGCATACACTATGAATTTTAGAAACTCATTCTTAGAAAAATGCAACAATCTCATGGTTGGAGAGGATAGACAGATTGATACAAATCTATATTTAAATGCATCTTCAAATGATTTGTTTAGATTTTTCAATGAGGATAAGAGTTTTGTAATGAATTTAAGGTTTGATACTACTAGGGGAGAAAATCTTCTAGATAGTTTAATAGATTTGAGAAAATCTATAATAATAAATGATAGAGCATAAAAATGGAGGGATAGATTATGGACGTAGAAAAAATGACAGTAAGAGTACAGAAGAGTCTGAATGAAGCTTTCCAAGAGGCTGTCAGACATAACAACCAGCAGGTTGATACAATACATTTATTTTCAGCATTAATGAATCAGGAAGATGGATTAATTCCTAATATAATAGAAAAAATGGGAATATCTCCAGATTCAGTTAGAAGATCTGTAGAAAATGAATTAGATAGAATACCTAAAGTTTATGGGGAAGGAGCTCAATCTCAGGGGGTTACAGCTACTAGAAGAATAAACGAGGTACTTTTAAAAGCAGAAGAAATATCAAAGGACTTCAAAGATTCATATATAAGTGTTGAACACGTTATGCTTGCTATTATAGAGCTTGAAAAAAATACAGCTACAGGCAAGATATTAAAAGAATTTGGTATAACTAAGGATGCATTCTTAGGTGTACTTCACCAGGTAAGGGGAAATCAGAGAGTAGATACTCAGGATCCAGAGGGTACATACGATGCATTAGCTAAATACGGTACAAATTTAGTAGATTTAGCTAAAAAGAATAAATTAGACCCAGTAATTGGTAGAGATGACGAAATAAGACGTGTTATCAGAATATTATCAAGAAGAACTAAAAACAACCCAGTTTTAATAGGTGAACCTGGTGTTGGTAAAACTGCAATAGTTGAAGGGTTAGCAGAAAGAATAGTTAGAGGAGATGTTCCTGAAGGTCTAAAAGACAAAATAATATTCTCACTTGATATGGGTGCATTAATAGCAGGTGCAAAATACAGAGGAGAATTTGAAGAAAGATTAAAAGCAGTACTTAAAGAAGTTCAGGGCTCTGATGGTAAGATAATATTATTCATAGATGAAATCCACAATATAGTTGGAGCAGGTAAAACAGAAGGATCTATGGATGCAGGTAACTTAATAAAACCAATGCTTGCTAGAGGTGAATTAAACTGCATAGGTGCTACAACATTCGACGAATATAGAAAATATATAGAAAAGGATAAAGCACTAGAAAGAAGATTCCAGACAGTAATAGCAGAAGAACCTAGTGTTGAAGATACAATATCAATACTAAGAGGATTAAAAGAAAGATTTGAAATACATCATGGTATAAGAATCCACGATAATGCAATAGTTGCAGCTGCAAAATTATCAGATAGATATATAAGTGATAGATTCCTACCAGATAAAGCTATAGATTTAATAGATGAAGCTAGTGCAATGATAAGAAGTGAAATAGACTCTCTTCCAACAGAACTAGACTCAATAAGAAGAAAATTATTTACTCTAGAAACTGAAAGAGAAGCACTTCTAAAAGAAGAAGACGATAAGAGTAAAGCAAGATTAATAGATATACAGAGAGAAATAGCTGAATTAAAATCTATGAATGATGAAATGACAGCTAAATACGATAAAGAAAAATCTTACATAACAGAAATTAAAAACTTAAAATCTCAGTTAGATGATGCTAGAGGTAGAGTAGAAAAATACGAAAGAGAATACGACTATAATAAAGCAGCTGAAGTTAAATACAGTGAAATACCTCACTTAGAAGAATCTATAAAAGAAAAAGAAGAACGGATGAAAAATGCATCTGAAACACCACTTCTAAAAGAAGATGTAACAGAAGACGAAATATCAGAAATAGTATCAAAATGGACTGGTATACCTGTTACAAAACTTCTTGAAGGAGAAAGAGAAAAACTTCTTAAACTAGAAGATGAATTACATAAGAGAGTAATAGGTCAGGATAAGGCTGTTACAGCTGTATCTGATGCTGTAATAAGAGCAAGAGCTGGACTAAAAGATGAAAATAAACCAATAGGATCATTCATATTCTTAGGACCTACAGGTGTTGGTAAAACAGAACTTGCAAAAACTTTAGCTAGAAACTTATTCGATAGCGAAGATAATATAATCAGAATAGATATGTCTGAGTACATGGAAAAACACTCAGTATCTAGATTAGTTGGTCCACCTCCAGGATATGTAGGATACGAAGAAGGAGGACAGCTAACTGAAGCTGTAAGAAGAAAACCATACTCAGTTATACTATTCGACGAAATAGAAAAAGCTCACGAAGACGTATTTAATATATTCTTACAGATATTAGATGACGGTAGACTTACAGACAACAAAGGTAAAACAGTTGACTTCAAGAATACTATAATCATAATGACATCTAATATAGGTAGTCAGTACTTACTTGAATCAGGTGGAAACATAACTGAAGAAGTAAATGATGTTGTAATGAGCGAAATGAAACACAGATTTAAACCAGAATTCCTAAACAGAGTAGACGATATTATAATGTTCACTCCTCTAAATAGAGAAGAAATCAAACAGATAATAGATATATTCATGCAGGGATTAAGAAATAGATTAGCAGATAGAGAAATAAAAATAGAACTTACTGATGGAGCTAAAGAAGTAATGATAAATGAAGGCTATGACCCAGTATATGGAGCTAGACCATTAAAGAGATACATCAGTGGTACATTAGAAACTATGCTTGCTAAGAAATTAATCTCAGGCGAAATATACAATGGATCTACTGTTGTAATAGATGGAGCTGGAGATAATATAAATATAACAGTTAAATAGGCGTACCCTGTTTTCAAAAGCTATTAGATAAAATATAATAAGCTTGAAAAATTAAATTAGATATATGTGTAGCCCTACCAAAAGTGCTGCTGTTAAGATATTATGATAGATATCTTGCAGCAGCATTTTTATTGTAAAAAATAAATATAAAAAAAATAATATATAAAAATAAATAGATAACTTTGAAAAAGTTTGCAAATAATGTTAAAATAAAAACCGCAAGAAAACGTTTCTTGAAATGGTTGGTTGTCGTGGTAAAACAATCAATTATAAAAAATAATAATCTGCGTGTAGAATGGGACCCTTAGAAGACCCATTCTTTTTTTTGTAAAAAATTTTTAACAAAATTATTATATACTTGCAAATCTTTTATAAACTGATAAAAAATAAAAAAATTTTTTGAATTGTAAAAAATACTAAGCAATTGAAATTTCAATAGATTGAATAAAGAAGAAAAATTGCATGTGATGTTAATTTTCTGAAAACAGAAAAAACTATGAAAAAATGTATTGACAAAATTTACGAAAAATTATATAGTATTAATCAAGATAGATGAACACAAAACATCAAATAGAAAAAATTAATAAACAACGTCTTATCAAGAGTGGTGGAGGGACTGGCCCTGTGAAACCCG
>UQCY01000047.1 GCA_900539645.1 uncultured Clostridium sp.
GAGCATCTGCCTTACAAGCAGGGGGTCACAGGTTCGAGCCCTGTTAACCCCACCATTAAAACTGAACACGCTGGTGTGGCTCAATTGGCAGAGCAGCTGACTTGTAATCAGCAGGTTGTAGGTTCGATTCCTATCACCAGCTCCATATATACTTTAAATCTGGATTTTATAAACCGGATTTTTTTTTACTTATTTTTATAATAAAAGTTGTTTCAAAAGATTTATTTTTATTGTAAAAAGTAAATGTAGACTCATTCTATAAATGAAGGACATCGTATTAATGCGGTGTCCTTATTTTTTATGATATAATATAAAAAAATAAAGGATTGGAGAGTGTAAAAATGAAAGTTACATTTTTAGGACATTCAGTTGTATTGATAGAAAATAGAAATTTTAAAGCAATTATAGATCCATTTATAAGTGGAAATGGGCTATGTCCAATAAAAGCTGATGAATTAGATGGATTAACTCATATATTCATAACACATGGACATTCAGACCATATGGGAGACTGTATAGAGCTTGCTAAAAAATGTAGAGCTACAGTAATAGCTAACCATGAGATAGCACACTACTTAACTAAAAAAGAAGTAGAAGTACATTCTATGCATATAGGTGGTAAATTTATATTTGATTTTGGAAGTGTAAAAATGACCCCAGCACTTCATGGTTCAGGAATAGAAGACGGAGACGATATGCTTTACGGTGGAAATCCGTGTGGATTCCTGATAGAAATTGATGGCAAGAAATTATATCATGCTGGAGATACAGGTCTTACAATGGATATGAGACTTCTTGAAGATGAGCATATAGACTTAGCATTTCTTCCAATAGGTGGTAATTTTACAATGGATGTAAAAGATGCAGCAAGAGCTTGTGAATTTATTAAACCTGATAGAGTAGTACCTATGCACTACGATACTTTTGATTTAATAAAAGCAGATCCTAATAAATTTAAAAAGAGAGCAGAGTATGCAGAAGTAGTTATATTAAATCCTGGAGATGCAGTAGAATTATAATTTTAGTGAAAATATATTAAAAGTATAAAATTAATATTAATTTAAATATAAAATTCAAATAAAGATAAATAAAAAGCTGTCGATATTATTGACAGCTTTTTTTGAAATATTTCATCAGTAATTATACTTCCCATCTTAAATCATGACCTAAAAATTCTAATATTCTAAAGTTACCTACTATTCTAGAGAAAGTCCTCTGAGAATATAACTCAACTATTTTGCTAGAGTCTAAATTTGTAGATATTATAATCTTCTTGCCGGCAAGAAGTCTAGTATTTACTATATTAAAAATCTCTCCACTAGAGAATGAGTTGTTTAACTCTGTACCTAAATCGTCGATAATTAATAAATCACAGTCGAAAAGATTTTTGTAGTTTTCGTCGTTGATTCTAGAATCCTCATCTTTTCTAAACTTATAGTTTTCTAAAATCTCAAGTATTCTAAATGCAGTCTGGTATATAACACTGTAACCTTGGTCTAGTAAAGCTTTGGCGATACAGTTGCACATGTAAGTTTTTCCAAGTCCTGTCGCACCGTGGAAAAATAGATTTGAGTTATTATCCTGAGCAAACTCGCTTACAAAAGAGTCACAAACAGATAAAATCTTTAGTATATTTTGCTTTGGAGATATATTCTTTCCTTCGATTATCTCATCAGAGAATATACTCAAATCAAAGTTATCGAAGTTTTCTTTTTCTAAAACTCTGCTTAAATTCGACATTTTATAGGCTTCATTGATAATTGCCTGTTTAAGACAAGTACATTTTTTACCTCCACCTAAAAATCCGGTATCCTTACATTTTGGACAGCTGTACTGCATTTCAAGGTAGTTTTCTGGTATTCCATTTTCAGCTAAAATCTGTTTTTTTCGATTAACAAGTTCTTCCATTTCACGCTTACATTCACAGACGATTTCTTCTCTTGCCTTAGTGTCTTTTAAAACAGCCTTTGTAAGTCTAAGACCAGACATGGAAATTTCATCATCTATTTTCTTTATTTCAGGAAGAGATTCATAAATAGATTGTTTTCTTTTTTCTAGTTTCTCTTCGTTATCATCTCTTTTTCTCTGATATTTCAGGAGAATATCTCTGACTTTTTCTTCTTTCATTTAACTCATCCTTTCTAAAAAATGAAATTACTTAAACTTCTTCTCCTGGCTTTTTCTGATTTTTTCTTCAAGCTGCTCAGGAGTATATTTAGTAACTGTTTCTTCAAAGTTTTTAAATTTATTATAGCTTGTAGGAGCTTTTGATGTAGTTTTAGCATATGAGCGAGTAGTCTTTTTGCTATTTTGCTCCTTCTGTTTTTCTAGTTCTTTTTCTTTTTCCTTCCGTTTAAACTCTTCAACAGCTTTAAGCTCGGCAAGGGTGTGTATTTCTTCATTTGCCCAGTTTTTGACTATTCCGTTTATATATGAGATAGAAGGAGTGGTAACATTTTTAGATTTTGAACAAGCCTCTAAAACTAGCTCAATATCGGCATTATAAACGTCAAACCAAGTATCCATTGCCTCTTTTTCGGCGCGAGTAGGCTCTCTTCTAAATCCAAGCTCATTGAAAACAATGCGGTACATTGAATATCTCTGACTTCTTTCAGCAAAACTATCCTCAACATCTTTAACTGTATAAAGGTTAGAATCGTACCAATTCCTAATAATAGCTTCGACGTATTTTAAAGGCTTAACAGCACCAGTCTGATCTTTTGCGTGCTGATATGCACATATAATCATATCATCACTCATATTATACTTATCCATAATTTCCATTATAGATATTTTTTCTGTAGCTTCTAAATATCTACCTATAATTTTGTTTATCTCATTAAACATTTTACGTACTTTAGGATTTGAATTTCTATCTACTACACCATCTGCACTAGATGAAACAGATTCCTTTGGTTTAGACGTATTTCTTAGATAAAGAGCATCCAAATCCATAAACTCTACAGAAAAATTAAACTCATCGTCCAAATCTTCAGAGTGTATCTTTATAAGCCCTGCACTTTCCCAAAATTTCCAAGCATTGACTACATCAGAAAGTGGGATATTTAGATTTTGGGCGATTGATGAATTGTTAAAACGAGGATTAGAACGGATATCTGTCGCCATTCTATATCCAAGTAAGTATACTTTGACAGCTAATCCATCAGCCATTGGCATAAATATATCGATAAAAACATTGGATATTATAGTTGATCCAAAGTTAGTTGCATTTTCTTCTATAAAAAACATTACATCACCTCAAGAATAATTATATCATACAAAAAAGAAACGCATAGAATAATGTTAATTGGAAATAATAAAAAATATTTAAGTTTTACAAACTTAAAATGTGAATAAAAAATTATATTTTGCAAGTTATACCAATAAAATAGCAAGCCGTACCAAGTGTATTGTTTTTAAAAATATATGGAATATAATGAAATTAAAGAAGGAGATAGAGATACATAGGGGGTGTAGAAAATGAAGGAAAGAAGAAAAATAGATTTATTCGGAGCAATGACAATGTTGGTAATTTCTATGGTTGCATTCTATTTGAAGAATAAACTAGGAGTAGAAATGACAGGATTATCTTTACAAAGTTTTGTATACATAGGAATAGGATTATTTATTTTAGGATTAATCTACACAATAATGGAAACAAAGATGCAACTTCCTTATTTCTATGGTAAATGCCAAAGTGGTGGTTCTAATGCCAATTCATTTGTAGTCATGGGTATTGGAGCAGGATTTATAGGAAGCAGTATAGCAAGTGAAGTTGTCATAACTTTTGTTCTTATAGCTGTAGCTGTAGCGATTAGAATGTTTATGGATAGGAGATACAAAGAAAAGAATGAAATAGAGTAAAAAATTATATAGTGTGGTGATATATTATGCCAGAATCAGTAGTAGAAATTTTTAGAACGTGTCTAGGATTTTTCTTAGTAATTTTTGGATATATAGCTTCGATAAAAGAAAGATATATGGGTATGCCACTTATCGGTTTAAAAGAGCAGCCAACAGGTATAATAAATGGATTTGTTGCAACACTTGGTGGAGTGCTTTTAATATCGACAAGTACATAGAAATTTTTCTTATTGGGATTGCCTTTGATTTTAATAAGTGTAATACTTCAAGCAATAGTACTCGCACACTTAAAGAAAAAAGCAAAACATTTCATTGGAAAAGAAGGAATGGCGACAACAGATATAAAGAGAAAATGCAATGGATTTGCAGATTTTAACGGCAAGAAAACTAAAGTATACGCAGAAATGGATATACAATCAGGTGAAATGGTGTATGTATCGGATGTCGAAGGTAATATTATTAAGGTCAAAAAATTGAAATAAAAGTGTGTCGTTATATTTAGAAAAGTACCTATAGAGTAGATGATTATATCTATATCTGTAGGTGCTTTTTTATATGAATTTAAAAGAACTGAGATTAATTTTTAGAAGTATATTAACTATAGTAACTGATGTTATATAATTAAGTTAATAAATGGAGTGAGGTGATACATTATGCCAGAATCAACAATGGAAATGCTTAGAGTGTGTGTAGGAATTTTTTTCGTTATATATGGATATGTAATGTCGATAATTGAAAGATATATGGGTATGCCGTTTTTTGGTTCAAGATATCAGCCAAAAGGAGTAATAAATGGATTTGTTAATACAATTGTTGGTGCGGTTTTAATGTCTGTAAATGTTCAGATATTTTTCCTAGTTGGATTACCTTTGATTGTGATAAATGGGCTGATTCAAAAGATAATACACGAGCGATTAAAAAAGAAAGCAAAACACTTTATCGGAAAAGAGGGAAAAGCTACAACAGATATAAAGAGGAAATGTAAGGGGTTTGTAGATTTTAATGGAGAAAGAGCTAAAGTTTTTCCAGAAGAAGAGGATGTACAAGCAGGTGAAATTGTATATGTATCGGATGTAGATGGAAGTATGATTATGGTTAGAAAATTAAAATAAAGAATCAATAAAAAAGTTATTATTACAAGTATAGAAGATTAATAAATAGTAAATAGTATAGTTAGAAAGGTTTTGTTACTATTGTATCTATAGAAATTCTAATACTGGTAATAATTTCATAAATATTGACTTCTAAACTAATAATATTCTAAAATAAAGGTAAAATAGGAGGTGCATGTATATGGATAGTATAGTAGATATTGCAAAGTATCTTATAGATAGATATAAAATGGTATCTAAAGAAGATAATATAATTGACGAAATGAAGCTTCATAAACTACTTTATTTTGCACAGAGAGAGTCTTTTGCTATTAATAATGAGCCTTTATTTTTAGGAAAATTTGAAGGGTGGAAATATGGTCCTGTTTCTAGGGATGTAAGGACCTATTATAAAGAATTAAAGAGTGGGATATTAATAGAAACTAAAGAAATATCTGAGGCTAGTAAATATATAATAAATAATATAGTTGAAGAATATGGGGCTATGGCAGCTTGGAAGTTGAGTGATTTATCACATAAGGAAAAATCATGGCTTAATTCGAGAGAAGGATTATCTGAAGGAGAAAATGGAGATATAGAATTAAAACTTGAAGATATAAAATTAGATTCTGAAAAAGTAAGACCATATGATTATGTGTGGGATATGTACTATGATGAGTTTGAAGACTATGTTGAAGGTGACGAATATTAATAATGATTGGTAAAATATGTACTATATTGTCTCCGTTTTATGACAGTAAGAATCAGAAAAAAGCCTTTAAAAAAAGACCTGCGTTAGTTATAGCAGGGCCAAGAAATAATGATTACATAATATTACCAGTATCATCAGTTTCTAAAAAGGAAAATTTGGATAATGAGTATGATATAAAGATAGATCCAGAAAAATATCCAGATTTGAAACTAAAAAAAGTTTCGTATATAAGAACACATAAACAAACTATTGTTCATAGAGCGGAAATATTAGGTACAATAAGTTCGTTAAAAGAAGATTATAAGGACTTATATGAAAAAGTAATAGAAACCTGGTCAGAATTTCAGTATGAAGTTCTAAATGAAAGTTTAAAATAAAGAAGGTGTCATTGTATAGATTTAAAATCTGTATAATGACACCTTTTATTTTTCTAGAAAGTAGTTATCTTATTAAAAGGAAATAACCTAATAACAACTTTTCCTAATATATCAGATTTATTTATTGTCCCTAAAGATATTGCTCGGCTATCCTGACTTTCAAGCCTATTATCTCCCATAACAAAAACTTCATTTTCTGGAACAATAATATCAACTGATCCGTCTGTATATGAATCTTTTATATAGTTTTCATTTAACTTTTTATCATTTAAATATACAGAACCATTTTTTATAACAATATGGTCGTTAGGTAATCCAATTACTCTTTTTACAATTTTTTTACTTTTACCATCATCAGATAGATTGTCAGTTTCAGCAACTATAATATCGCCTTTTGAAGGATATGTAATCTTATAGCCTAGTTTAGCAACTATTAAATAATTTCCATCTTCAAGAGTAGGCAACATAGAACGCCCATCAACAACAACAGGTTGTATAACTACAGATACTAACAAAGCAATTATTATTGCTGTTAAAATAGTTTTAATCCATTCTTTAACTGTATTTTTCATAGTTTTTTATTCCTACCTATTAAAAAGTTTATAATTAATTATACAATATATTATAATATTAATATATATTTTTAGGATAATTTATATTAAGGTATAGGAATTAGAATTTTAGCAGAGAATACCTCTTTATCATACTCAATAACAAGTTCTCCGTCGTATTTATCTAAAGTTCTCTTAACACTCTTTAATCCCAATCCATGTAGAGATTTATTCTTTTTAGTAGTATTTAAATTATCACCTGTGGAATTAATCTCGCCATTTGTAGTATTTGTAAGTTTCACGACAAACAACGAATCTATAGCGATTCCCCTAAGAATTATACTTGTTTCCTTGTTTTTAATCTTCAAACATGACTCGATAGCATTATCCAAAAGGTTTGAGAAAATAGTACAAATATCTTCGTCCTCGATAAAGCCACATTTTTTGAAATTAATATCACAGATAAATTTAATCCTATTCTGTAGGCATATAGTATTTTTTTCGTGTAGCAAAGTATCTAAAATAACATTACCGGTATTAAATTTATTGCTATACTCATCTAAAAGTAGCTCTACTTTTTCTATATACTCATCAGACTTATGATCATCGCTATACTTCATACAGATTATATGATTTTTCATATCGTGGTACAATTCACGAGATTTTTCTTGATTTTTATGCAGCATATCCATATAAAAGTCCTGTTTTTTGTTCTTAGAATTAAAGAATATTACAAGTAAAACTGAAAAATTAGCTACAACTATCAAAAGCAAAGTTAAAATAAAAATATTGGAATTACCCAAAGAATTTTTGCTCCTTAATTCATTCATTACATTAGCCAAAATGAAAAAGTAAACTGTATTAGTAGCTACTGGAACTACAAGATAGTTTATGTATTTTTTCCAAGAGCCTTTGTTTTTATACAGATACTTATACGATAGAAAAATGTATATATAAAAGCATAGAATTAGGATAATTTTTTCAACAAATATAGAAATATATTGGTAATTGTTTTGGCTTATTACTCCTTCAAAGAACATAAAATCGTAAATACTATCTGTAATTTTAAATCCTATGTAATATGTAATCATTAAAAAAGACCAATATAAAGCAGAGATTAAAAGACTTTTTAATGGTTTAATATCATATTCTATACTAGAGAATATGAATGAAAGAGCAGCTATAACCATAAATATTATATTTGGGCTTATACCTAAATAAAAGCTAGTTGATATTACAACTACGGTTATTACAAAAGGAAGATAATATAGATTCATTCTCTTTGAAGAAAGAGAGTCATATACCTTCTTTTGTAGAAATACGTCGATAACAAATGAAAAAAGACTTATCACTTGAAGAATAGTTAATGTTTTTAGCATAAGAAATCTCCAAGGTGAGAGGTTAAAGCAATTTTAAACTCTTTGTATTTAGGTCTACTAATAGGAATCTTGAAGTCCTTTATAGTTGCAAAATGTTGGTCTATATGGTTGACCTTATCTAAATTTACAAGATAACTATTGTGACATTTGAAGAAATTTTTCCCGTTTAACATATCTTCTAGACTTTTTAGACTCATCTTTATCGAATATTTCTCTGATTCTGTGTAGATTGTAATTTCTTTTCTAATAACCTCGACGTATAAAATATCATCTGTATTTAAAACAATCATATCTGATTTATTTTTTAGGCAGATTTTCTTGCTCCTACTGTTAAGTTCTTTTATACATAGTTCAAGGTAGTTGAACAGAAGATCTTTGTCTATTGGTTTTAGTAGATATCTAAAAGCTCTTACCTCATAGGCTTCATATACATATTCTTGAAGAACAGTGGTAAAAATTATCTCTACATTTTTATCGATTTCACGAATTTTTCTAGCAGTATCCATTCCAGATAATTTACTCATTTTTATATCTAAAAAAATAATATCTGTATCTTTATAATCGCTTAGAAGTTCTTCTCCAGATGAAAATTTTTGGATGAAGTAATCTATGTTTATGCTATTTAATTTTTCTTTAATCATTTTTTCTAGTTCATCGGCTTGGATTTTTTCATCCTCACATATTGAAATATTAAGCATAATTTTCTCCTTAAAAAATTAATTGTCTTTTACTAATTATATCATTTGTAGGCTAAAGGTGGTATCATATATAGATGTCAAATGAAGTAAAATATATAGGATAAAATTTTTCAAAAATGGGTATAAATAAAAAGCAAAACAATCGAGCAAAAAAGTTGTAAACTTGGTATAATAGATAGGCGTGGAAAAAGATGAGAGGTGAGTAAATGCTAAAATATTGTTCAGTTGGCAGCGGAAGTTGTGGAAACTGCCATTTTGTTGGATATAAAGATACAAACATTTTAATAGATGCAGGACTTAGTGGAAAGAGAATAACGGATGGAATAAAGGATATTGGAGAGAATCCAGACAACCTAAAAGGAATATTCATCACACATGAGCATATAGATCATATTCGTGGTGCTGGGATAGTTTCAAGAAAATTTAATATACCTATATTTGCAAATGTGGAAACATGGAGAGCGATGAAGGACAAGCTTGGAAAGATAGAGAGCAGCAATATGGTAGTATTTGAAAATGACAAAAACTATTCTATCGGTGATATAATAATAAGACCTTTTTCAATAGAGCACGATGCTGCAAACCCTGTTGGCTACAATCTTTGTGCAAAGGGTGGAAGTGAAAAAATGTCGATAGCTACAGATATAGGGACAATAACTGAAAATGTTAGAAAAAATCTGTATAAGTCTAAATTAGTTGTCCTTGAATCTAATTACGATAAGAATATGCTTTTAGCAGGTTCGTATTCTTATGCGTTAAAGAGAAGGGTAATGTCTGAGGTAGGACATCTTTCTAATGATGAGGCAGGAAAATTCTGTGTGGATTTAATAAAGAATGGAACGGAGAGAATTCTTTTAGCACATTTGAGCAAGGAGAATAACTTCCCAGAATTGGCTTACGAAACATCAAAGGGAATACTTACGCAGAATAATTTTATCGTTGGACAGGATATAAAATTGGATGTACTTTTAAGAAATGATATTTCTGATGTGTACAAGGTAAATCCTTAATTTAAAAGGAAGGTAATAGTATGAATATAAATGTAATTGGAGTAGGAAAGATTAAAGAAAAGTATTTAAAGCTAGGGATAGATGAGTTTAAAAAGAGATTATCAAAATACTGTAAGCTAGATATAATCGAGCTTGATGACGAAAAAGCTCCAGAAAAACTTAGTGAAAAAGAGATGATAATGGTTAAGGAAAAAGAGGGTAAAAAGATACTTTCTAAGATAAAAGACACTAGCTATGTTATTGCACTTGCAATAGATGGTAAAAATCTATCTTCTGAGGAACTTGCCGATAAGATGAGTGATTTAGCAGTTAGAGGAAACAGCAATATTACTTTTGTAATAGGTGGATCACTTGGGCTTTCTGATGAGGTGCTTAATAGAGCAGACTATAAGTTATCTTTTTCTAAGATGACATTCCCACACCAGCTTATGAGATTGATTCTTTTAGAGCAGGTGTATAGAGCGTATAGAATAAATAATAATGAACCGTATCATAAATAGAAAAAAGACTGTTAAGCTAACTTTTGAGTTAGATAACAGTCTTTTTTATAATTAGCTATTTTTAATTTTTTGGAATCTTTGTAAGTAGATATAGTCTATTTATTCAACTTCATATTTTTGAAAATCCTTATAATAGCTGCAACTACTAAAAATCCAACTAATATAAAGAAGAACGAATTAACTTCTTTTCCTAAAGCTATATCTAGTACAACATTTATTGCTAAAAAAAGAACCAATAAAGCACTAAATGCGTCAGAGCTAATAAACGTAAAATTCATTCCAAGCTCCATAAAAATAAATCTTAAAATGCTAGAAAAACATGTTAAAAATATTAATCCTAAGATAATAACTGCAATAATTGGATATGCGAAAAATGACATTGCATCTGCAGTTAGAAATACTTCTAACACAAAACCACCATAAGCTAAATCAGAGAAAAATAACAGTAGAATTATTGTAGAAAATAATGCTAATGTTCTCACCTCTCCTATCTTTTCATCTGGAATATTTGATTTGGGTTTATTTATATCTTTTGTAATGAATTTCATAATTATCAACACCTTTATCTTATTGTTTACTAGATTATACAATATTTTTTGATATAAAAATCATTTTTTTTGTTTGTAATAAATCTGTAATAAATAATAAAAATTTAATTAAAAAACTCCAGTTTGTATAGTATAATGGAAAAGACTATATTAAAAAACGGAGGAAATTAAAAAATGGAAAATTTACCAAATTGCCCTAAATGTAATTCAGAATACACTTATGAAGATGGAAGCCTTTTAGTTTGCCCAGAATGTGGATACGAATGGAATCCAGAAACAACTGTTGATGAGAGTGTGATAAAAGACGTAAACGGAAATGTATTAAACGACGGAGATACAGTTACAGTTGTTAAGGATTTAAAAGTTAAAGGAAGTTCTTCTTCTATAAAAATAGGAACTAAAGTTAAAAATATAAGACTAGTTCCAGATGCTGCGGATGGACACGATATAGAATGCAAAATAGACGGATTCGGAGCTATGAAATTAAAATCAAGTGTTGTAAAAAAAGCATAATAAGATTTATATAAATAGTCTTCTATTGTAATTAAACAATATATTAGTTTAATACATAGAAGGCTATTTTTTTATAGAAAATATCTATTTACTAGTTATTCTATTGAAATTAAGTAGAAAAGAAGATATATTTAAATAAAATAAATTATGGGGGGAAAGAGGTAATGAAAAAAAGTATAAAAAATGTATTAACATCTCCATTTTTAATAGCAGTATATACGATAATTTTGATAATTGTATTTCTATTTTTAAAATTCAAGACAAATGAAGGAATAATAATAAATTCTTTTGAAGAAAAAAATGAATCTTCATGGAGCTGTAATTATGATTTTTTTAGTGGGGAGAAAAAAGTAAGTCTAAAAGGAAAAGGAAATAATTTGTTTGTTTGTCCAATTGTAGAACAAGGAAAAATTGATGTAGAAGTAAAGGATAAAAGCGGAAAGATACTATTTAATCAAACTGTACATGGAGGTTTAGCTAATTACGCAGAATTAGAAGTATTCAATATAAAAGTTCCTTCTGAAGTTATAGTTACGATAAAATCTAAAAGACACAAGGGTGGAATTAGTGTAAATTATAGGGATTTAGATAAGTTTTCAAAAGAAAGTAAAGAAGTAATGTTTCTATATGGAGAAACTCATGATTATGAAGGTATAAAAAAGGTAGAAGCAGATTTATGGGGAAAATACTACAATGAATATGGTATGAGAAACTTATTTATGGAGTATTCATATATAGATGCTCAATTTTTGAATATGTGGATGAAGTCAGAAGATGATAAGATTTTAAATCAACTTTATGATGATTTTGAAGGGACATTTGCTCATACAGAAGAAAATTTAAATTTCTTTAAAGAGATAAAAGAAAAATATCCAGAAACAGTATTTTATGGAACAGATATATGTCATACATATGAAACAGGTGGAAAAAGATATTTAAAATATCTTGAAGAAAATGGAAAAGTTGAAACTGATGATTATAATAGAGCTATTGAATCTATAAATCAAGGGAAGAAATATTATAAGTTAACTGAAAAAGATGGTATACATAGAAAATATAGAGAAAAAGCAATGATTAAGAACTTTGTAAATGAGTATGAAAAATTAGAAGATAAGAGAATTATGGGAGTATATGGGACTCCTCATGTATTGCCATATTCAAACTATGTTGATGAAGTAACTCGTATGGGAGTGCAGTTGGATAAAAAATATAGAAAAATATTAAATGTAGAAGATTTATGCACTCTAGAAAGATATCCAAAATGTAAAGATAGCGAATACAGATATTATAAATAAGACAAAATCAATTTAAATGTAAAAATAATTTACATTTAGCAA
>UQCY01000048.1 GCA_900539645.1 uncultured Clostridium sp.
CAGCTATTGTAAATGTAGTGTGTCCTTCTCCGCCTACACCTATTCCTGCGTATGAAGGTGCATTTTTTACAAATATTGTTGCTTCTAATTTTTTAGCCATTTTTGTAAGTTTATCAACATTTTTAGAATGCATTATAGCAGTGTGTCTGTTTCCTGCTTCTGCTTCGTACGCCCAATCTATTGCTGTGTCTACATCAGGTACACTTACTATTGGAAGTATTGGCATTAACATTTCTTCTGTAACTAGGTGATGGTTTTTATTTGTTCTTGCTATTACAAGTTTTATATCATCATCTACATTTATTCCTACTAATGCAAGTAATTCTTTTGCTGATTTACCTACTAGGCTTGGGTTTGGTTTTCCATTTTCTTTAGATACAGCTTTGTCTAACTGTTCTAAAACTTCTGGAGAAGTTATTTCGTATGCTCCATTTTTCTTCATGTAGTATATTAACTGATCCACTACTGATTCAACTGCGAATACTTCTTTTTCAGCTATACATGGAACATTATTGTCAAAGCTTGCTCCTGATACTATATCTTTTGCTGCTTTTTCTATATCAGCTGTTTCATCTACAACTACTGGTGGGTTTCCTGCCCCTGCTCCTATAGCTTTTTTACCTGCAGAAAGTACCTGTTTTACTATTGCTGGTCCTCCAGTCGCAACTAATAATCTAACTTTTGGGCTTTCCATCATTATTTTACTGTTTTCTATTGATGGTTCTTTTACCATTGTTATTAAATTTCTTGGTGCTCCAGCTTCTTCTAAAGCTTTATTCATCATTTTTACAAGTTTTATAGATACTTTTTTAGCTCTTGGATGAGGACTGAATACTACTGTATTTCCTCCAGCTATCATAGATATTGAGTTGTTTATTAATGTTTCTGTAGGGTTAGTAGTTGGTGTTATAGATCCTATTACTCCAAATGGACAATATTCTTCTATAGTAAGTCCATCTTCTCCTGTTATAGCTCTTGTTTTTAAGTCTTCTGTACCTGGAGTATTTTCAGCAGCTACTCTATTTTTGATTATTTTATCTTCTACTCTACCTATTTTTGTTTCTTCAACAGCATCATAAGATATCATTTCTAAGTTTTCTTTTTTTAGAATTTCAGCTCTTATAGCATCTACAAATTTATCTCTCTGCTGAACAGAGCATTCAAAAAGTTCTTTCTGAGCTTTTTCACTTGCATCTATTGCTTCTACCATGCTATCAAATACACCGTATCCGTATTCTTCCTTAGAAGAAACTTCTACACCTTCTTCTTTTATTTCTTCTAGTACCTGTTTTATCATTTCCTGTATTAAATCTAATTCCATTTTCATTCCTCCATTACTTACAGTTAAGCGCTATCCCATATGGTGTTACTAAAAGTGCTTTTTCTGCTTTGATACATTCTACACCTGTTACTTTATTGAAAGTTTCTTCAAAATCATCAAATAGACTTGCTCCTCCAACTACATAAACAGTATCTGTTGGATGATCTTTTAAAAAGCCTTTTACTATTGTAGACATTTTTTCCACTACTGGCACTACTATTGAATATATATCAGATTGATGAGATCTATCTTTTTTCATTTTTTCAGCCTCTGCTTTATCTACACCATAATAACCTGCAACAGCAAGTGTCATGTGTGTTCCTCCAGTAGGCTCATCTGCAGTAAATATTACCTCACCATTTTCTAATACACTTATACCAGTTGTACCACCACCTATATCAACTACTGCTCCATCTTTTATTCCGATTACTGTGGATGCTGCTGTAGGTTCGTCAACTATGTTAGTTACCTCGAATCCTGCTCCTTCAACTACACTCACGAAACCTTTAGCATTTTTTACAAGTATTCCTGGTGGTATTGCAGTAGCTGCATTGATAAGCTCAGTACCAAGTCTTTCTTCTAATTCGGTCTTCATTTTCTTTAAGTTCTGTATTGCTCCAACATAGTCAACAACGATTCCGTCTTTTACAACTTTAGATTCATTAACTATCCCAGCTACAGGTTTGCCATCTGCATCTACAACCGCTATAACTATATTTGCAGTCCCTAAATCCACACCACATCTAAGTGGTAATTTATATTCAGCTGTTTTTTCTGATTTTATCAATTCGTCTAATTCATCAAGAATACTGTTTTTATACATAACTACCTCCAGTAACCTACTTTTTAAGTATTGCTATATCATTATTTTTTATGAACGCTGAGTTAGCTTCGTCCATATCTAAGTGCATTTCTAATTTATATTTATCAGAAACTCTAACTAGTACATTAGAAAGAAGTGCCTTTCTAGGTCCCATAAGCTGCACATCTACTAAATCTCCGTCTTTTACATCCATTCTTCTTGCATCTTCTGGAGTCATATGTATATGTCTTAATGCAACTATTGTTCCACATTCTAGTGTTACTGACCCTTCTGGCCCTATTATTTCTATGCCTGGAGTTCCTTCTAATTGTCCAGACTCTTTTATCATAGGTTTTACTCCTAATCTAAATGAATCTGTTACAGATATTTCTACCTGTGATTTATCTCTAAATGGACCCAAAATTCTAACCTTTTTAAATTCTCCTTTTGATCCTTTTATTGTAACTACTTCATTAGCCGCAAATTGTCCTGGCTGTTTAAGATCTACTTTTTTAGTAAGCACAGTATTTTTCCCGAAAAGAATTTCATAGTGCTCTCTTGACAGATGGACATGTCTATTTGAAACACCGATTGGGATCTTATATGCTTCTAAATCATTTAATTTTTCCACTACTCTTTTGCATATTAAGTTTATTAATTCTTCCTGTTTCATGGTATCCCTCGTTTTCATCGTATTTTTTTAACAGTTCTCATACTGTCTTTCATTCAGAATTTTCATTCTATTTATCATTCTAAAAGCGTCTATATTCTAATACAGTATCCCTTTTTATTAGAATATTAGGTTTATAAGCGCTACTGATATCATTATTACTGTAGCAGGTGGGTCTATGTAAGTATCCCCATTTGTGTTTATTATGTTTCCTGCAAAATGCCAAGCAACAGCATTTATAGCACCAACTAGAGCTGCTACAAGTATATTACCTGATAATACATAAGCAAGCGCTGCTGGGAAAGATATGTGATGTGTTATTGGTGTTCCAAATCCAGCCTGTAAGAATATAAGTGATGCTGCACTTATTCCGAAACATACTACTGGATAAGATGCCATTGCTTCAGTTGATATTCCTAAGCTATTCATTACATATCCAACTGCACCTATTACTAAACCAAATGCAGCTCCAAGTATTAAATCAACAAATACTCCTGATTCAGCTTTAGGTATCCAGTCTCTTTTTTCTTTTAATGAACCTATAGGTCCTGTTTTTCCTATTATTAATCTACATAACATTAATGTGCAGAATACTGAAGCTCCTGGGGCGTCAGTTTGAAGGAAAGATAATTTTGTTGTAAATAATGTGTAGAATAAAAATCCTACTACCGCAAAAGCTCCCCCAGATAAAAGTGTTGGTATATCTTTCGTTGAATAAAGTGGTGTTAATACATCACCTGATGATTCAACTTTATGTCTTTTTAATGCTGCTACTGCTGTTGCTGCAGCAGCACCTGTAAATGCTATATGTGGTCCCCAGAATACACCAAATGTTATACTACCTACTGATAACTCTGGAATACCTGCCATTGCTATAAGACCACCTGCTATAGCAAGTATCCCAGTTATTATAAATGCTGGAATTGCTCCAAAAGCTGCTCCAATCACTCCACCACCAAAGGCTGCAATTAATAAATTTAAGTCCATATTGATCTCCTTATTTAGCGACTATGAACCCTACACATTTCTATATTCAGAAATCGTCATACCTTCGTACTTTTTAAAAACTTTGCAGAAATAACTAAATTCATTGTATCCAACTTCAAAAGATATTTCTGCACCACTTTTTTCGGTCATACATAAGTATTCTTTCGCAAGATTTATTTTCTTTAAATGTATATAATTCATTATCGTCATGTTTAATTCTTTTTTGAAAATTCTACTTAAATAACCCTGGCTTATATTACAGTCTCTTACTATATCTTTTAAAGAAATATCTTCTCCGATTTTATTATCGATATATTTAAATACATTCTTTAAAATAGCATATTTAGATGAGCTAATCTCAGCAAAAATGTAGTCCATTATCTTAAATATCCATATTGAAAGCATTCTTTTATCGAGTACAGCCTTGTCAGATATACTAAACTTGTTCTTAATTTCTTCAAAGTTATAATCTCTTTCATGAAAGATTGAAATAAAGACTTTATCAGATATTTCTTTAACAACTGTTCTCAAATCACTATCCTTACTTATTTCATATATCTCATCAACTAGTTCATCTATCATTTCATATCCCTTCATAAAATCTTTTTCACTTATAGTATCAAAAATTCTTTTGGCTATAATATTTTCTTTATTGTCATTATCTTCTCTATGATTATTTAAAATCTCTACTATTATCTCTGGATTAACTGGCTTAACAAAATACCGTTTAATTTTGCTATTAATAGCTGATTTCGCCATTTCAAAACTTTGGTAGCTGCTGACAATGTATATGTTTGCTTTTGGATTTATTGAAAGTATTTCTCTTGTTGCGTCTATACCATTCATTACAGGCATCATTATATCCATAAAAATTATATCAACCTGCTTGTTTTTACAGATTTCAACTGCTTCTCTTCCATTTTTAGCAATATAATCTACTTGAAAACCATCTACTGATGAAATGATTTTCGTCATAGATATTCTCATTAATTCATCATCATCTACTACAAGTATTTTATACATAATCAAAACCTTCATCAAAGTTTATAGGGTATTTAATGTATACCTTTGTTCCCTCTCCTTTGATCCTTTCAGTGTTTATTCTATACTCTGTTCCAAATGTATCAGTCATAAACTTTTGAACGTCTACAATAGATTTTACGATTTCATTTCCTTCATGATTTCCACCGTAAATTTTGTAAACATTTTCTAGTTCTGTTATAGCCTGCCCAGTTCCATTATCTTCTATTAGTATTTCTATATCCTTACCTACTTTTGATATACTTATATTTATCATAAGATCTATATCTTCAGTGTTTAAAGTATAATAGATTCCTGCATATACAAATGGCAGTATCAAAGAATACGGTATATTTATATCCAATACATCTTTTTCAAATTTTATATTATAATCAAGTCTATCTGAATATCTAATCTTATTAAGCTGTATAAATTTTTCGACCTTTCTTATTTCATCTCTAATAGTCTTATTCCCGTCAATATCTAATCCACTCTCTATAAAATCTAAATATCTTAGAACTGCTCCATTAGTTTTTGAAGCATCTTCTATAACTGCAAGATTTGATATCATATTAAAAGTATTTCTCATGAAAAACAGATTGTTATCTCTTTTTAAAGTATCTACCTTTTCTTTTAATGAATTATTTTGATACTCTAGTCTTTTTATCTTATCTTCAAGCTCGCTAATTCTAGTTAAGTTCTTCTTTTGATTATGACCAGAAATAAGTTCTTGTTTTGTTAATTGGTTTATTATAAGCTCTACAAGTTTCGCTATTGAAACGATCTCTTTATATGAATATATTTTTAAATCGCTAATATCGACATCTTTTGTCTTTTCAGCTCTTATTTCTGTATCTGGTATATTTGCACCACCAGGAATCATATTCTTACTAAGTCTCATAACTGAATCTGGAGCATCAAGGCATCTTACCTGCCCACCGATAAATCCACCTAAGTACTTATCATTAATTATTATAGGTATAGCAACTTCTAAAAGACCACATGGACAAAAGTATATGCTAGTCTGTTTTGTTGTAGCTGCTATTATTGAACCAGATGCATCTGATAGCTTGCATAAAGTCCGCTTATTTTTATCTGTTCTCATCTTTCTGCAGAAGTTTGAGAACTTAGTTGGCTCTGATACTGGCTCTCCTCTATAATCAACAGTTACAAAGGCAAGTCCTGTAACATCAGAAATTATCTTCTGTATTTCGTCTAAGTTCTTTCTTCCAAATATAGATATAATATCAAAGTTATCTTCTTTTCCTTCCAGATATTTTTCATTTATTGAAATATTTATAGATTTACTATTAGTAGTCATAACGGTCTCCTTTTTAGTACCAATATTATAAAAGTTTATAAAAATAATAACTATTTACTATTGGTAATATTTATTATCTTATTATAACTTAATAGATTTTCTCTAGTATTTCAAGTATATCTTTATCTTTGATATCTCTTGGATTTCCTGGAAGACATCTGTCTTTCATTGTATTTACTGTCATTATAAACTTTTCAAGTTTCCATTTGCTTAAATCTACATTTCCACATTGAGAAATATTCTTAGGAATGTTCATTTCTTCCATTATATTTCTTATGAATAACTTTAGTTTATAGATTGCATCACAGTCACAATCATTTTTTTCTGCAAGTCCAATTTTTCTAGAGTACTCAGCATATTTTTCTTTTGTTTTACTATCTTCCGAGTTAAAATCTATTACCTCACAAAGTAATATGGCATTTGCTAGACCATGAGCTATGTGGTATACACCTCCAAGCTGATGTGCTATTGAATGATTAACACCTAATCCAGCAATATTAAATGCATTTCCAGCTAAATTTGATGCCATATGCATTTTTTCTTTTGCTACTTTATCGTCAGCATTTTTATATGCTGAAAGTAAATATTTAACGACTAATTCTCCTGATTTTTCTGCAAGTGCGTCTGAAAAATCATTAGCTCCTTTTGCAACATATGCTTCTAATGAATGTGTAAGTACATCCATTCCTGTATTTGCAACGATTGCTGGAGGAAGAGATTCTGTAGTCTTTGGATCAAGTATTGCTACAGTTGGAAGAATCTCATCTGATACAAGTGCGTGTTTTACGCTGCTCTGCTCATCTGTTACAACTGCAACATTTGTAACTTCTGATCCTGTTCCACTTGTTGTAGGGATTGCTATAAATTCTAAATCTTTTTTTAGCTTGCCTGCCTGTTTTAAGAAATAAATTGTTCCTTTTGCAGTGTCTATAGCTGATCCTCCACCAAATCCAATTAAATATTCAGCGTCTATCTGTATCATTTTTGCCATAGCTTTTGATACAACACTTAGAGGAGGATCTGGTTTTATATCGTCAAATATTTCTACTGTATTTGTTTTGTCTAGATTATCTAGAACCATATTTATCATTTTATTTTTTACTAAAAATCCATCTGACATAACTAATACCTTTGAATTTTTTATATCTCTCAAAGATTCCATAGCTCCTTCGCCAGAATAAATTTTTGTAGTCTGACTTATTATATTCATAATTATCTTCCTCGATTTACGCTATCTATTTCTATAATATTGTCAAAGTATCAACTGTTACACATCTTCTTTTTCTAGAAAAATCTCTAGCTGTAACAGCTCCTTCTCCTGTTATATTTGCTATAGTGAAGCTTGTTCCACCTACTCCACATATTCCTATTCCATCAAGTGAGCAACCATTTTTTATAAATATACTAGTTTTCATCACTCTTTCTGCAAGTCTTAGTCTATCCATTCTATTTGAATGAATTCCTGATGTATGTCTACATCCCTGCTCGACATCAGATGCTATTTCTAATGCTTCATCAAAATCCTTTGCTCTTACTATACTTACTAATGGCATTAATAATTCTTCAGTTACAAAAGGATGAATTTTAACAGTTTCAACAGCTATTAATTTATAGCTTCTGTCTGTTTTTATTCCCGCATCTTTTAAAATAACATCTGCATCTTTTCCACCATATAACTTGTTAGGTTTCATATCTTCTGTTAGTAAAAGCTTTGAAAGTTTTAACATTGTAGCTATATCTTTTACATAGAATACACCGTTTTTCTTTAATTCTTCTTCTAACTTATGAGCAACTTCATCCACTACTATTATGTTTTTTTCTGTTATACACATTATATTGTTATCAAATGAAGCCCCTCTAGTTATACAGTCAGCAGCTCTTTTTATATCAGCAGTTTCATCTACTATAAATGTAGGATTTGCAGGACCCGCTGCTATAACTTTTTTGCCACAAGATACTGCACTTCTTGCATTATCTGAACCACCAGTAGATACTACTAGGTCTACATCCGGATGATTCATTATTTCTTTTATATATGCAAGTTTACATTCATCTAGCGTAACTACTACATTTTCTATACCTGTAAGATCAGAAATTATAGTGTTTATTATATTTGTTAGGAATTTTGATACATTCATAGCTCTAGGATGAGGGCAGTTTATAACTGTATTTCCTGCTGCTAAAAGAGCTATTGTGTTATTTATCATAGTTTCACATGGGTTTGTACTAGGCTGTATTGCACAAGCTATTCCGTATGGAGTGTATTCAAATAATGTAAACCCTCCATCCCCATGTCTTATTTCACTCATTAGAATTTCTGTGCCTGGAGTTTCTTCTATAGCTAATTTTATTTTTAATTTTTTGTCTTCTAAGTTTCCCATGCAAGTTTCTTTTAGTGACATTTCTGCTAATAGATCAATATAATCTACGAGTTTTCTTCTGATTTCTCTTATTACTTCCTCTTTATCTCTTAGACTCAGTTTAGAGTATAATTTAAAGGAGCTCGTTGCAGCATATATCGCATCATTTACATCGGAAAATACGCCTTTTTGATTATTCATAATATCTCCTTTATACGACTACATCATCTATTATTCCTATAATAGCTAAGTCTATAGTCGCTCTTCTTCTTTCTTCTTCTACTCTGACAGAAGATCCTGACCCTACTAATACATACTCTCCTATACCAGCTCCAACAAAATCTGCAGCAACCTCTTCAGGCCCTTCTTTTTTTAGTGCTGAATTTACAGGCTGAACTATCATAAGCTTTGAGCCCATTAGAGTATCATTTTTTTTAGTTGCAACTACATTTCCTACTACCTTTGCTATATACATCAGAAACCTCCTGTTTTATTACTTATTTATTACTATTGTTGTTTTCGTTTGTCACTTTGTTTGTTGTTGTTTTTCTTCTTCTATTTGAACTTGATTGAGACTTTGTTTCTTTTATTTCTTCTTTTATCTGTTCATTTTCTACTTTTTTATCTTCTTTAGCTTCAGGTTTAACTTCTTCTTTAGTGTCTTTAACCTCTTCTTTTACTTCTACAGGTTTTTCTGTATTTTCAGAAGTGTTTTCTACTTTTTCTTCAACCTTAGGATCTTCTTTTATTTCTTCTTTTTTGACTTCTGGTTTTATTTCTTCTTTGATAGAAGTTTCTTGCTTTGCTTCTACCTTTTTAACTTTTGTTTCTTTTACTTCTTCTTTTTTAGGTTCTTCCTTTTTTTCTTCTTCTCTAAAAGAAAGAATTCTTTTATCTAAATCCATATTAGGTCTAGCTATTACATTAGATGCAACATAAGCACCTGACTGTAATGCTAAGCTTTTTCCTGCTGATATGGCTGCCTTTACTGCTCCAACATCTCCAAATATTTTTACAGTAACAAATCCAAATCCTTTTGTTATTTCAAGATCATTTATTTCTATATTAGCTGTTTTTGCCATAGCATCAGCGACAACAATAGCTGATGATAATCCTACAACTTCAATAGTTCCTAGAGATTTACCCAATTACATCACCGCCCTTATGTCGTCTATCATTTCTATATTAAATTCAAGAATTTCTCTATAATACGCTAGTATTCTCTGTTTATATTTTTCAGGTTCTTTCCCTGTTAACTTTTCTATTCCAAACTTCATAAAATAAATTTTAGCACCTTCTTCAAAACAACGTCTTACAACCTTTGTTGTTGCTGTTTTATCAGTGCAAGATGCTATATCTATTATGTCATTTCTTGAAATTACCGGAAATACTAGTATTTCATTATCAGACTCTACTTTAAACTCTTTAACTGTTAAAATATCATAGCCTAATTTTAATTCTTGAGCTTTCGTTCTAAATTCATCAACTTTATCTCCAAGGATAAGTATTTTCACATTTTTATTAAGTTTTTTTAATTCTTCAAAAAAAAGATAATATCTATTATCCCATTCTTCATTTACTGCTATGTAAATTTTTTTCTCTTCTTTTAGTGATAAAAGCTGTTGTTCTGAAGATATCTTTTCCTGTTCGATAAGTACTTGTCTGATTATCTTTCTTAATATCGCATTAAAATCTTTTTCACTCACTGACATTTTATCCTCCAATTATAAGAAAATCCATCTCCGCACAAGGCGGAGATGTTCTTCTTACTTTTAGATTATTTCTTTTTCTTCAAATTTTTTATTATTCGAAGTGTGGTATTATTCTTTCTGTATCAGTGTGAGGTCTTGGTATTACGTGAGTAGATACTACTTCACCTATAGCTCTTGCAGAAGCTGCTCCAGCGTCTACTGCTGCTTTAACTGCACCAACATCTCCTCTTACCATTACTGTTACTAATCCTGATCCTATTTTTTCGTATCCTACTAGGTTAACGTTAGCAGCTTTTACCATAGCATCTGCTGCTTCTATTGCTCCTACTAGTCCTTTAGTTTCAACCATTCCTAATGCATCTGAGTTCATAATTTACCTCCATAAATTTATCTTTTTTCTTTATATTTAAATCTTATTCTCTTTTCTCTTAATTCTTATATATATGGTACTGTGCTTGATTCAGGATGTGCTCCTAAAGCTCCTAATAATTTTATACCAACTTCTCTTGCAGCCTGAACTGCCTGTCTAACTGCTCCAGAATCTCCTGTGAATGTTAATATAACTTCGTTTGAGAAACTTGTTCCTTTTGCTGGAGAGCTATATGCAACAACATCTACGTTAGCTGCTTTAACTGCTGTATCTGCAAGTACTGTTCCTATAGCTGCTGGTCCTGCACAAACCATACCGAATGATTTTCCAAGAGGAGTTCCAAAAGCTTTTTCTAAACAGTAGCTTGCTCTTGCTGTGTACTGGAATTCTAAGTGTCCAGCTTCATTTCCGTAAACATCTCCAAAGTATTTTGGAAGAGATTCTAAAGCTATTTCTACTGCTCTTCTAGCATCAGAAACATCTTCAGCTCCTATGTATATAAGTGAACCATGTCCTGCTCCACCTTTTGTATCTCTAGGTAATTCAACAGATATTACTTCAGTATTTGTTGCTTTAACAGCATCATCAACTGCCATTATCTGTGGTCCAGCGCCAGTTCTTCCGCCTATTATACCTATTGATCTAAATTTTCCAAGTCCCATAGCTTCTGTAAGAAGTGGGTCAACACTTGCTATAACAAGACCTATTGTATCTCCTTCAGATACTCCTACGAATTCAGTAACGCTTTCTGCGCAACAATGTTTTTTAGGTTCACATTTTTCTTCGCAAGCATTAGCGTTTAATCCTAATTCTTCAGAAACTTGGCCCATTACTTTTTCTAATAATTCTTTATCCATGTTTGCCTCCCGTTATCCACCGATTTTACATTCTAAACCGTAGCTTTCTACAATTTTTTTATATTTTTCAAGTTCTTCGTCTTTTAATTTTGGAACACCTTTAAGTTCGTATTCTCTTCCCAATAATTCGTACTTACCTTCTCCATAGTTATGATATCCTAGAAGATGCAACTCTCTTACATTTGGAAGTGATTCTGCAAATTGGGCAATCTTTGTGATTTCTTCCTCATTTGCATTGAACCCAGGTATAACTGGTACTCTTATAATCGTATGGGTAATTTCCTGTATAAGCTTAGCTGCTTTCATAATTTTTTCGTTATCTACACCAGTAAACTTTTTATGAGGCTCTGAGCTTATACTTTTTATATCAAGTAGAACTAAGTCTATATATGGAACCACATCTCTTATCACATCCTCATTTACAAATCCTTCCGTTTCTATGGCTGTATGCCATCCTTTTGCTTTACAAGCTTTGAAGATTTCTTTTGCAAATGCAGGTTGAGTAAGTGCTTCACCACCTGATAATGTAACACCTCCATTAGATCTGTAGTATTGGATGTCATCTTTTTTAACTTCTTTAATTACTTCCTCTACTGTCATCTCTTTGCCCTTCATAGATAATGCTCCAGAAGGACAAACAAGAGCACATTCACCACATAGTGTACATTTTGTTCTATCTACCCAATATTTATTTTTAGGATCTATAGCCTTTGCCTTGCATGTTGATATACACCGTCCACATTCAATACAAAGGCCATTTCTATATAATAGATCCGGTTTGTACGACTGAGATTCAGGGTTTGAGCACCACTTGCATCTCAGCGGACAACCTTTTAGGAAGACGATTGTTCTGATACCAGGTCCATCGTGAATTGAGTATCTCTGTATATCGAATACCACACCTTTGGCACTGTAATTAACAGATTCCATATAATCTAACTCCCTTTACTTATTTTCAATTTATATTTTCTAAAATATATTTCTATCTAATAAACTTTT
>UQCY01000049.1 GCA_900539645.1 uncultured Clostridium sp.
AACACCCTTCGAGATATTTTATGATAAACTGTTGCACTTAGCTTGACAATTCGCCAATTTAAAATAAGAGTTGTAATTCAAATAATCCAGCGCCTTTTGTAAGGATAAATCGTTTTTAGCTCCCATTTCTTCAAATTTTTGAGCTCTTATTTTATCCCACACTGAAGCCTGCATACTTGGATATTCATTTAATTGTTTTGTATAACTCCCTACTCTTATATAATCAATTTTCTTAAATGTAACTGTATAATGAGTTGCTTTATATATTATTAATACAACAACTTTTTTCCCATCAATTTCTACAGTATGAAATTCAAAATTAGCATTTTTAGATAACATAGTTCTAAGCCAAGATTCTATTTCTTGATTTCCTATTTTAAGACTATATTGATCATAATCTGTTCCCACAATTTCATGTGTTTTATCATCTACTCCCCAAATCATATATGCACAATCTTTTTCCTCATATGCTGCTCCATTAGCTAAAGCACTAATATCTTTTCCTATCATATCTTGATTATAATTACTATGTTTAAATTCAATACAACTATTTTCACTTTCAACTTTACATAATTCTTTTACCAATACTGATAAATTTTCCATTAAAACACCTTCATTTCTATTCTATTTAATTAAAATATTCTCTTATATTTTTAGTATACATTTTAATCAGAGTACTCGTCAAATACTCTGTCTTTTCCTATAAATTTTCAAATAAAAAAGATATACCAGATAAAAATCTAATATATCTTTTAATAAATTTCTCTTTACATATTTTCATTCATCAAAGCTTTATGCTCCCTATAAATCCTAACCATATACACAATTGCGACCAACATAGTCACAAATTCAGCCATAAATATCGCCCACCAGATACTATTTCCACCAAAGAATATAGGGAAAATTATAAGGAAAGCTCCATTTAAAATCACCCCTCTAAGAAGTGAAACAACAGTCGCCTTCTTAGCATGAACAATAGACTGTAGATAAAACACGCAGTACACACAAACCGCCTGTGGAATATATGAAAGTGAGAACACCCTCATAATATACGGTGTAACTTCCTTAACCTCAGGAGTCATCTGCATAAATAATCCTGTCACTCCTACTGGGAAAATTATACTTATTGCAGCAAACACAATTCCATACATAAGTGCATTTTTCATACCCAATCTTTCTACTGCCCAACAACGATCAATTCTTCCTGCACCATAGTTTTCAGATGCAATTGGCTGAATTGCCTGTCCAATTCCTGAAAAAATACTTGTAAATAGAGATGAAACTGTACCTAAGACACCGTAAACTGCAAGAGCTGCACCACCAAGGTAGTTCATTATCTGGTTATTAGCTATAAAAGAAACTGCTATTACAGCAAGGGCACTCACTCCTGAACTAAATCCAGTAACCATAATCTTTTTAAATCCTTTAAACCAATGATGTGGTCTTGCCAATTTTAGAGTAGTTTTTTTCATAAGTACATATCCTAAAATCATAATTGCCTGTACTGCAGAACCAAGAGCTGTTGCAATCGCTGCACCTCTCATTCCCATATTCATAGGGAATACAAAAATCCAGTCTCCTATTATATTTACAACTCCACCTGTCAAAATAGCTGTCATTACAAACTTTGGAGATCCATCAGTACGCACAAATGCTCCTAAAAATGAAGTGATAACAAAAGATGGTATAAATGCAAAAATCCATTCTCCATAATCTCTGGCAAATGGCATAATTACATCGTCTGCACCACAAAGTCTGTAAAACTCATCCTGATACATCATTCCAGGTATCCACACAATTAATGTAATGATTGTAACTAATACAATAGAAGCTGTAAAATATGCATCTCCTTTTTCCTTATTTCCTTCTCCACGAGCATGAGCCATAAGTACAGATCCACCTATTCCGCAAAGAAGTGCAATAAATAAGGCAATTGAAAATATAGGCAATACTATCGCACAAGCTGCAGTACCATCTGGCCCTGCTCCATGGCCAATAGCTATAGTGTCTACAAGACTGTAAATTGCTATAGCTAAAGAGCTACTTATCGCAGGTATCAAAAATTTGTAGAATAGCTTTTTAATATCGTCTTTGATTAAGTTCATATTTTTCTCCCCTCTTAAATTATATTCTCCCTTTTTAAATCTATTTATTTTTTTATCTATTTATCAGTTTTATCTGCTTCCTCTTTTTCAAACTCCTCATCAAAAGCTTCTTTTAAGCTCTCTCCAAAAAACTCAAGTCCCTTTATAAATTCATCTGAGTATTTATCTAAAGTTCTTTTAAGAGCTTTTTCCTCTGCTCTATATATAAATCCCATAAATTCTTTAGCATATTCACGCCCTGATTCTGTCAAGATTATATATTTTTCTCTTCTTTTATCTGGAATTGGTGTAAGTGTCAATAGTCCTTCTTTCTCCCATTTTTTTACTATCGTATTTACAGTTGTTTTTGGAACTAGCCATTCCTGAGAAATCTCCCTTTGTGAATGTGGCTTTCCATCGTCCAACGCATACATAACACATAGCTCAGAATATGCTAATTTTTTCTTACCTTCATTCATATAATATATTTCATCTATTTTGTACAAAGCAAGCATCAATCTTCTCGCAATTTCTCTCATAATTTCACTCTCCTTTCTAAAGTCCGTAATCGTACTTTAAACATTATAGTACGTTTCCGTACTTTAATCAATCTTATTTTTACTATTTTGTATTTAAAATTATCTACTTTCAAAAACAAAAAAAAGACCTCGAATTAACGAGATCTTTTAGGTATATTTCATTTATTTTATAGACAATTTTTTAGATATTCTTCGTCGTCTATTTTAGCGCTTTCAACAGCTTTCTTTATAGCTTTTTCCATAACCTTAGCTGCTAAACTACCGACAACATTTACATCACTTACAACTTCTCCAATACTACAAGCATAGATACTATCTCCATCTGCCATAGTTCCCACTGGATTTATACATCTAGCATAAGCATTTCTAGTCATTGAAGCTATTTTATTAAGCTTAGCCTTGTCAAATTTTGCATTACATACAACACAACCTATTGTAGTATTTGTCTTATCTAAATTTGGAGGTGTAGTAACCATTCTAACAAGTACTTCCTCTGAATCTAAAAATACCTTTCTTTCAGGATCCATAAGTCCTGCAATTTTTTGTGCATTTGATGAGTCAAATATATCTCCAACTGCATTCACCGCCACTATTGCTGCTATTTTTAATTCTCCAACCTGAATTGCATGTATTCCAAGTCCTGCTTTTGTAGCTTGTTTTAGTCCTAGTACTTTTCCAACAGTAGCCCCAGTTCCTGCACCAATATTTCCCATAGAATCATCACATTCTTCTAATGCTTTCATGCAAGCTTCGTATCCCATAGCTGAGTCAGGTCTAATATCTGCACGACCATATGCTAAATCATATATACAAGATTGACAAACAAGAGGAACTTTTGCAAATCCTGTTTCATATCCTATTCCATGTTCTTCAAGGCAACGCATTACACCATCTGATGCAGCAAGTCCAAATGCACTTCCACCTGATAATACTACAGCATTTAATGGATTGTCTGCAGTCATACTACTTGTTAAAGGAGTTTCTCTTGAAGCAGGTCCTCCTCCACTTATATCGCAACCTGCCTGTGCTCCATTTTCAAAATATATTACACTTACACCAGTTTTTGCTTCATCATTTTGAGCATGTCCTATTGACACGCCTTCCATATCTTTGATTGAAATTTCTTTTATTAGACTTTCCATCCTTCCAACTCCTCTTTATTAGTTTTACCTTTATAGTATTTTTATCTAGTATTTTAATTTATATAATTTACTATTCTTCGTCTAAAAATTTTAAGAATTCTTCTGACTGTTTATTCAATTCTTCTTTCTTATCATCAGAAAGAGTTAGTTCATTATTTGCCCAAGCTTCCGGATTTATTGTAACTCCTACCTGAGTTTCCATTACCTTCATTCCCATGATTTCTAATAAATCTTTTAACTTTCCTCTACTTCCAGCAGCCGCACTCTTTCCCGCAACCCCACTTATAGCAACTTTCTTGTCTGTAACCGATGAACCATTTGCATAGTCATTTGGTTTATGTGGTCTTGAAAGCCAGTCTAGTAGATTTTTTAAAACTCCAGGATAACTAGAATTGTACTCTGGTGTAAATATCCATAGTCCATCTGCACCTTCAACTTCTGAACGAACACGAAGAATTTCCTCTGGTGTTGGGAATTCTATATCCTGATTCATAAACGGAATATCTCCATATGAAAGGAATGATACCTCTGCTTTTCCTTTGAGTTCTTCTGCTATAATATTAGCCCGCTGTCTATTAAAAGACTCTTTTCTCATAGAACCTACAACAAATAATATTTTTTTCATGATAAAACCTCCATTTCCTTGCAAATAAAATTTTTTGTATTATACACTAGGAATTAATGTAGCTTTTCCATTACTTTAATTATAATACAAAGGAAATAAAAAACAATCTTTTACGTTTATCTCTTATTTTTTTATCATTTGAAACTTTTTTGTATTGCTAATGAAACTTATCTATGATAATCTAAAAAAGAGGTGAAATTATGAATAAAAGACAATCGCAAATATTAGATTTGCTTACACAGAATAAAAAACTAAAAGTAACTGAGCTTTCTGATGTTTTAAATGTTTCTCAAGTAACTATTCGTAAAGATTTATCTGCTCTTGAAGAAAGCGGAATAATAGTTAGAGAACATGGATATGCAAAATTAAACGAAAGCGATGATATTAATAATAGATTGGCATACCATTACGATATTAAACAAAAAATAGCAGAAAAAGCTGTAGAAAGTATAGAAGACGGAGAAACAGTTATGATTGAGTCTGGATCTTGCTGTGCTCTAGTTGCGTTAGAGATTGCTAAAACAAAAAAAGACGTAACTCTTATAACAAATTCCGCTTTTATCGCTGACTATATTAGAAAAACAGGAAATGTTAGAATTATATTATTAGGCGGTGAGTATCAGGAAGAGTCTCAGGTTATGGTTGGACCAATCACTAGAAAATGTGCTGAGGGATTTTTTGTAGATAAGCTATTTGTAGGAACTGACGGTTTTACAAGGGAAACAGGATTTACAGGAAATGATTACATGAGAAGTGAGGCTGTAAAAGATATGGCTAAACAGGCTAGTAATGTAATAGTTGTTACTGATTCTGTAAAATTTCAGCAAAAAGGTGTTGTAAGTCTACTTGATACTAAAAAAGTATCTTATGTATATACAGACTCAAACATTCCAGAAGACGCTGAAGAATATTTAGTTGAAAATAATATAAAAGTAATAAAAACAGAAAATTAAAAGGACAAGAGTGTAACCGCTCTTGTCCTAATTTTATTTACTATTACTTTTTAGAAAAAGCAATTTAGTCCTTTGTCTAAGAATATTTTCTTATATTCTTCTAGGTCTTCTGGATAAAGGGCTTTTTTGTTTTTATATTTGTAATTTCTGTTTAGTAGTTCGTATTTTTTTTCGCCAAACTGGTGGAATGGAAGTAGCTGCACTTTTTTAGCTCCGACCTCTACTAATAATTCAGCAAGTCCTTCTGCATCCTCTAATGAGTCGTTAAAATCTGGGATAACTGGAATTCTAGGAAGTACTTCTATTCCATTATCTATCGCCCATTTTAAGTTTTCCACTATTAAATCATTGTACACCTTTGTTCCGTTGTAGTGTTTTTCTCTGTCGTAGTGCTTAACATCAAATAGAAGCAAGTCTAACTCTCTAGCCAATTCTTCAAAAGTTTCCTTCTTTACATATCCTGTAGTTTCAATTGCAACATGTACTGAGTTTTTCTTTAATTCTGATATAAGTTTCTTTAAAAACTCAGGCTGGCTCATACCTTCTCCACCAGAGATTGTAACTCCTCCGCCAGATTCTTCATAGAAATCTATATCCTGCATACATATATCTACAATTTCCTCTATTGTCTGGTAATCACCTTCATAAGATAATGCTCTATTAGGACATGAATTTACACAAGTTAAACATCCCACACACTTATCTTCATTTATAATTATCTTGTTATCTTCATAAGTTATAGCTCCATTTGGACATGCTGCCACACAAGATAAGCAATAAGAGCACTTACTCTGATCGTGTAAAATCTGAACATTTTTTATCTGAGATTCTGGGTTTGAGCACCACTCGCATCTAAGTGGACATCCTTTAAAGAATACTGTAGTTCTTATCCCTGGCCCATCGTGTATACTAAACTTCTGAATATTAAACGTAATTCCCTTTTCCAAAAAATCATCTCCTTATATATTAATTTATATTATTTCCAAAGTTTATCTTTTATTACATTTAAAATAATATCATTTACTCTCTTAAAAGTAAATATCAAAGTTTCATTTGAAACTTTTAAAACTTTTATTTGAAGTTTTTATTTATCTTTTTTGCAAGATATGGTATACTTTGATTGTAGAATGAAATACTAAATAGTTACGGATGAAACTAAAAGGAGGATATTTTATGAAAAATGTTGAACATTTCGGTGATTTAACACCTAGAATGAACGAATTTAGAGAAAATGTATTAAATAAGAAACCTTATATATGTGCAGAACGTGCATTATTAGCTACAGAATCATATAAAGAAAATCGTAATCAGCCCGTAGTAATAAAACGTGCTATGATGTTAAAAAATATATTAGAAAAAATGTCTATATACATAGAAGACGAAACTTTAATAGTAGGGAACCAAGCATCTGCTAATAGAAATGCTCCTATATTCCCAGAATATACACTAGAGTTCGTACTTAACGAGCTTGATTTATTCGAAAAACGTGATGGAGATGTTTTCTATATAACTGAAAAAACAAAAGAAGATTTAAGAAGCATCGCATCTTTCTGGGAAAACAACAACTTAAGAAGCAAAGGTGGCGCAATGCTTCCAGAAGAAGTTAGTGTATATATGGAAACTGGATTCTTTGGAATGGAAGGTAAATTAAACTCTGGTGATGCTCACTTAGCAGTTGACTATGAAACAGTTTTAAAACAGGGATTAGTAGGATACGAAAAAAGAGTTTTAAAATTAAAAAGTGAATTAGATTTATGTGTTGCAGAAAATATAGATAAATACCACTTCTATAGAGCAGTTTTAATAGTAATAGATGCTGTTAAAACTTATGCTGAACGTTTTAGCAAATTAGCTGCAGAAATGGCAGAAAAAGCTGAAGGTCAGAGAAAAGAAGAACTTCTTGAAATATCTCGTATATGTGCAAAAGTTCCTTATGAACCAGCAGAAACATTTAGAGAAGCAATACAGTCTACTTGGTTCATACAGTTAATATTACAGATAGAATCTAACGGACACTCTTTATCTTACGGAAGATTTGATCAGTATTTATACCCATACTACAAACACGATAAAGATTTAGGATTAATAACTGATGATGAAGTTGTTGAAATATTAGACAACTTATGGATAAAAACTTTAACTATAAATAAAGTTCGTAGTCAGTCTCATACATTTAGTAGTGCAGGAAGTCCAATGTATCAGAACGTTACAATAGGTGGACAGACTGTAGATAAAAAAGATGCAACTAATGAATTATCATTCTTAGTATTAAAATCTGTTGCACAGACTAGACTACCTCAGCCTAACTTAACAGTTAGATACCACAGAAATATACCAAAAGCTTTCTTAGATGAGGCTGTTGAAGTTATGAAATTAGGAACTGGTATGCCAGCATTCAACTCTGATGAAGTTATAATACCTTCATTTATAGAAAAAGGAGTTAAAGAAGAAGATGCATACAACTACTCTGCAATAGGATGTGTTGAAACTGCAGTTCCAGGAAAATGGGGATACAGATGTACAGGTATGTCTTACATGAACTTCCCAAGAATACTTCTTATGGTAATGAATGACGGTGTCGATATGACAAGCGGAAAGAGATTCTTTGAAGGAAGTGGATACTTCAAGGATATGAAATCTTATGAAGAATTAGAACAGGCTATAGAAAAAGCTATGAGATACTTAACTAGAATGAGTGTTATCGTTGAAAATACAATAGATTTAGCTCTAGAAAGAGATGTTCCAGACATACTATGCTCAGCTTTAACTCAAGACTGTATAGGTAGAGGTAAAACTCTTAAAGAAGGTGGGGCAATATACGACTTCATATCTGGATTACAGGTTGGTATAGCAAATATGGCAGACAGTTTAGCAGCTATCAAAAAACTTGTATTCGACGAAAACAAAATAACTCCAGAACAGTTATGGAATGCATTATTAGATGACTTCACAACTGAAGAAAATAAAAAAATACAGCAGATGTTAATAAATGATGCACCTAAATACGGAAATGACAACGACTACGTGGATCAGCTAGTAGTTGATGTTTACAACGTGTACATAGATGAAATGAAGAAATATCCAAATACAAGACATGGTAGAGGTCCAATAGGTGGAATAAGATACGCTGGTACATCTTCTATATCTGCAAATGTTGGTCAGGGATTCTCAACTATGGCAACTCCTGATGGTAGAAATGCGAGAACTCCTCTTGCAGAAGGATGCTCTCCTGCTCATTCAATGGATAAAAAAGGACCAACAGCGGTATTCAAATCAGTTTCAAAATTACCAACTCACGAAATAACTGGTGGTGTGCTATTAAATCAGAAAGTAACTCCTCAGCTATTATCAAAAGAAGAAAATAAAGAAAAACTAGAAATGTTAATCAAAACATTCTTCAATAGATTAGATGGATACCATGTTCAGTACAATGTTGTTTCAAGAGATACACTTATAGATGCTCAAAAACACCCAGAAAAACACAGAGATTTAATAGTTAGAGTTGCCGGATACAGTGCATTCTTCAATGTATTATCAAAAGCAACACAGGATGATATAATCGGAAGAACAGAACAAACATTATAATAAAAAAATACATTATACTTTAAAAAGTTATTTTGTATTATAATAATATATGTTTAGATAAAATTTTTTAAAAAGCTATTATAGCTTTAGGAGGTAACTAACAGTTAAAAATAATCTATAAATATATATAAATACTTTATAGATTACTTTAACTAAGCCTCGTATGTAGAGAAATCTACATAGGACACAACTTTAAAACCAGTAATTCCTAAAGCTCAACGACTACAATAGAAGATAAAATCATAAACTTCTATGAAAGTGAAGAAATTCAGAAACAACAGTTGAGATGATATACGGTGAGAGCCTAAGTATCGTAGCAATGGATCTTTGGTCGCCAAGCCTAGAAATAGGAAGGTCAAACGACTATCCTGGGAGGGAGTACACTACAAGCTATTGGTAGTGGAAATGGGTTGCCCTAAACAGGTAATGCTGTAGGTGAAGAAATAGTCTACGCTCGTATCCGAAAGGTCGAGGTCATTAGCGTGAGCAAAATGGCATCATACAAGTAGCGTTGTATGGTAAATATTGAAATCTATAAAACTGGATAAATTACTTATAAAAAAATTATAAAAAAACTTAAAATTATAAAAAACTTGTATAAAAAGAATAATTACTGTCCATTATGAAAATAGAAAGATAAAAATATTATCAGAAAGGCGGTGATTATTTGGAAAAAGGATTTAAAGTACAGATATTTCCTAACAAAGAACAAAAGGAATTAATGTTTAAAAGTTTTGGATGTGCTAGATTTGCATATAACTGGGCGTTGGCTAAGGAAAAGGAAAACTATGAAAAAGGTGGAAAATTTATTTCTGATATGGATTTAAGGAAAGAATTTACACAGTTGAAGAAAAAAGAAGAATTTAAGTGGCTTAACGAAATAAACAACAATGTTACAAAACAAGCTATAAAAGATTTATGCAAAGCATATAAAAACTTTTTCAAGAAAAAAGCTAAACATCCACGATTTAAGAGTAAAAAGAAATCAAAGAAAAGTTTCTATAATGATGTGTATAGAATAGAGTTTGATGATTATAAAGTTAGAATTGCTTCTATAGGTTGGATGGATATGGCAGAAAATAGGATTCCTAAAGATTGTAAATATATAAATCCTAGAATATCATTTGATGGGGTTAAGTTTTGGTTAAGTATTAGTTGTATCTTAGAAGATGAAGAAAATAATCTACCCAAAACTGAGCCGATTGGAATTGATATGGGAATAAAGACATTGATGACTTGTTCAAATGGTATGAATTTCAATAGAGTTAGTACTAAAAAGGAAAAGAAGAGGTTAAAAAGACTTCAAAAAAAAGCTAGTAGACATTATGATAAGATGATGAAAACCAAATCATCTAATAAATCTAAAAATCTACTAAAACTTGAAACTTTAATCTGTAAACAACATCAAAGAATATCAAATCTAAGACTTAATAACATTCATCAAGCGACTACAAAACTTGTAAAACAAAATCCAAAGGCGATAGTAGTTGAGGACTTAAACGTACAAGGAATGATGAAAAACAAGCATTTATCAGAAAAAATAGCGGACTGTTCATTCTATGAAATATATAGGCAATTAAAGTATAAATGCCAAAATAAAGGAATTGAACTTATAGTTGCTGATAGATTTTTTCCTTCATCAAAGATTTGTAGTAACTGTGGACATAAGAAGGAAAAATTAAGTCTGTCAGAGAGAACTTATATATGTGAATGTTGTGGAAATGTTATTGATAGAGATTTTAATGCAAGTTTGAATTTAAAGAATTTAGCTTACAACTAAAACTGTAAACTAAATGTGTACCGATACGTTAGTCGGGAATTTAAGCCTTTGGAGAAGTATATAAACTAAAGTAGCTATTCTTTGAATAGTGAAATAGGCTTTGGTGAATTAGGAAATAGAGTTTGTAGTTTTTTATAAGTAATTTATAGAAATTTATAGATTTTATGTAACGGATATAATAAAATGGAATTTATAGTAGATACAGTTAATTTAGAAGAAATCAAGGATGCAGTTGAACATATGCCAATAGTTGGTGTAACTAGCAACCCATCTATAGTAAAGCAGACAAATCCAGAAAACTTCTTTGAACATATGAGAAAAATAAGAGAAATAATCGGTATGGAGAGAAGCCTTCATGTTCAGGTAATTTCAAAAAATAGCGACGAAATAGTGGCTGAAGCTCATAGAATACTAAAAGAAATAGACAATCAGGTATATATAAAAGTTCCTGTTTCTTATGAAGGTATAAAAGCTATAAAAACTTTAAAAGCAGAAGGTGTTAAGGTTACAGCGACTGCAGTTTACGATTTAATGCAGGCATATATGGCATTAGCAGCTGAAGCTGATTATATAGCACCTTATGTTAATAGAATAGGAAATCTTGGTGCAGATCCAATGGATTTAATAAGCAATTTATCTGATAGAATAGCAGTTGACGGATACAATACCAAGATAGTTGCTGCATCATTCAAAGGTGTTCAGCAGGTTAGAGATTCATTCAACTATGGGGCACATGCGATAACTGCTCCAGTAGCTGTGTTAAAACAGATATTTGCAAATCCTAATATTGAAAAAGCAGTAGATGACTTTAACAAAGATTGGTATGCAATGTATGGAGAAAATGTAGGTATTTGTGAATTATAAAAGTATAGGCTGTTGCAATTTTGCAATGGCCTTTTTGTATGTAGAAAACCCCCAGTTAGACTGGGGGTTCAGTAAAGCTTTTAGCTTTGAGTCTTTAATAAAAAAGCTCCTTTTGATAAGATATAATTGCGGTCCGCCAACTGCAAAAAATTATCAAAAGGAGGTCGTAAAATGAACGACATACATAGTTTATCACATACAAAATGGAACTGCAAATATCATATAGTTTTTGCACCAAAATATAGAAGAAAAGTATTCTATGGAGAAAAAAGAGCAGAAATAGGAGGAATACTTAGAGAATTATGTAGATGGAAAGGTGTAAATTTGCTTAGTGCAGAAGCTTGTCCAGATCACATACATATACTTGTAGAAATACCACCGAAAATGTCAGTATCAGGATTCATGGGATTCTTGAAGGGAAAAAGTAGTCTAATGATATATGAAAGATGGGGAAATATGAAGTATAAATATAGAAACAGACAATTTTGGTGTAGAGGATATTATGTTGATACAACAGGAAAAGACACAAAAAGAATAAAAGAATATATAGAAAACCAGTTGAGAGAGGATATGATGAGTGAACAGCTAACGCTTGACGTAGTGGACCCGTTTACGGGTAACCAGAAATAGTTAGCGAGTGGCGGACCGACATACGCTTTGAAGCGTAGCTGGAAGTTGAGCCTTATAGGCGTCAAATAAAGAACCCCCAGTTTTACTGGGGGGTTCCTTTTTTATAGGGCGAATTGTCAAGCTAAGTGCAACAGTTTATCATAAAATATCTCGAAGGGTGTT
>UQCY01000050.1 GCA_900539645.1 uncultured Clostridium sp.
CCGTGGTCAACGTGTCCCATAACTGTTACAACTGGTGGTCTAGGTTTTAAATCTTCTTCTTTATCTTCTTCTATTTCCATTAATTTTTCTATTTCGTCTTCAGTTTCACTATCATCTGCTGTAGTTAATTCAAATCCGAATTTAGTAGCAACTAATGATGCTATTTCAAAGCTTATTTCCTGGTTTATTGTCGCCATTGTACCCATCATCATAAGCTCTTTTATAACTTCTGATACAGTTTTACCCATTTCATTTGCTAAATCCTGTACAGTTATTTTTCCGCTGATTGATATTACATTTCCTCTTTCAGCTATTACTTCTTCTTTTATCATTTCGTAAGCAAGTTCGAATTCTTCTCCTTCAAGAACATCTTCTTCACTTGATACTTCTATATCGAAAGCTTTTAATTTATTTATAAGCTCCTCATTCGATATTTTTAATTCCTTTGCTAACTGGTCTACTCTTGTTGACACAAGACCACCCCCTATATTAAATTTCTTCTAACAATTCCAATATCTTCTTCGCAAATCCTCTATCCTCGATACCTATAACAGCACGAAAACTCTTTCCAATTGCGTTTCCAATTTCTTCTTTTGTTCCGTATTCAACCATCTTTACATTTCTAAAAGATGATTTATCTCTAAAAAGTTTTTTAGTATTATCTGATGCATCTGTTGCAACTATAACTAAATCAACTTTTCCTTTTTTTAAATCTTGAAGAGTCGTATCATCTCCTGATACAACCTTTCTAGCTCTAGTAGCTAGACCTAATAGTGACATTACTCTTTTTTTAGACATATTATTCATAATCTTCTAACTCCGTAAGTAATCTTTCATATACTTCTTGTGGTACTTCCATTTTAAAAGCTCTATTTAACGCTTTACTTTTTATAGCTTTTTTAAGACATTCGGCACTTTTGCAGATATATGCTCCTCTACCATTTGCCTTACCTGTTGGATCTAAAAATATTTCGCCTTCTTTATTTTTAACTATTCTTATAAGGCCCTTTTTAGAATCTCTTTCCTGACAAGCTATACATTTTCTCTGAGGTACTTTTTTCACTTTCTGCAAAACAATCCCTCCTAACTCATCTATTCTTCTACAGTTTCTTCTTTTACTTCTACGTCATCTGCGAATAAATCTTCATCTGAGAAATCTGCAAATTCATCATTGAATTCTAATTCGCTTTCTTCTTTTTTATCGTATACACCATTTGCTAAATCTTCTTCGTACTGAGATTCGCTTTTTATGTCTATTTTCCATCCAGTAAGTTTAGCTGCTAATCTAGCATTCTGTCCGTCTTTACCTATTGCTAATGAAAGCTGATAATCTGGTACAACTACTAATGCTGATTTTTCTTCTTCATCAACTTCTACCTTAACAACTTTTGATGGGCTTAATGATGCAGATATATATTCAGCAAAATCATCGCTGTATTTTATTATATCTATTTTTTCATCTCCAAGTTCATCTACTATGTTTTTAACTCTTGATCCCTTAGGTCCTACACAAGCTCCTATTGGATCTATTTTTTCGTCTACTGATTTAACAGCCATTTTAGTTCTTGATCCAGCTTCTCTAGCTATAGATTTTATCTGAACTATTCCCTGTTCTATTTCTGGAACTTCAAGTTCGAATAATCTTCCAACAAGACCTTTATTACTTCTTGATACTATTATCTGAGGTCCTTTGCTTCCTTTTTTAACTTCTACAACGTAAACTTTTATTCTCTGACCTTCTTTATATATTTCGTTGTCTATTTTTTCGCTCCGTGGCATAACACCTTCTATTTTACCAAGGTCTACATATACAACGCTTGGAGTAGCTCTAGTTATTTCACCGTCTACTATTTCGCCTTCTCTTTCCATGAATTCGTTGTAAACTATTTCTCTTTCTGCTTCTCTTAATCTCTGAACAACTACCTGTTTAGCTGTCTGAGCTGCTATTCTACCAAAGTTACTTGGAGTTACTTCATTTCTTATAACATCTCCTATTTCGTAGCTTGGGCTTATTTTTTTAGCTTCTGAAAGTTCTATTTCTAAGAAACTATCGTAGTAATCAGATTCATCAACTACAGTTCTAGTAGAGTATACTCTTATATCTCCATTTTCTCTGTCAAATTCTACTTCAACATTCCGCGCCTGACCAAAGTTTTTCTTATAAGCTGTTAAAAGAGCCTGTTCGATAGTATCTATAAGTATTTCTTTGTCTATGCCTTTAGTTTCTACTATCTCGTTTAATGCGTTTAAAAATTCCTGATTCATTTTTCCTCCTTGTGCATCTAAGACTAGAATTTTATAGCTAATCTTATTATTGCAACGTCCTTTCTATTGAATTTCATTTCTTCATTATTTATGATAACAACTATATTATTTTCTTCATCTAAACCTACTAGTTCCCCTTCGAACTGTTTAACACCATCTATGGCTTTGTAAAGTTTTATTTCCACATCTCTTCCTTTGTACTTCACAAACTCTTTATCTCTTTTTAGTGCTCTATCAATTCCAGGAGAAGATACTTCAAGATAATAATTTTCTTCTATAAAATCATTTTCGTCAAGTTTTGGGCTTAATTCTCTACTTACCTCTTCACATTCGTTAAGAGATATTCCACCTTCTTTATCAACCACTACTCTTAAATAGAACTGGCCTGCTTCTTTTACGTACTCAACGTCTACCGTTTCATAACCTTTTTCATCCGTTATAGCAGTTACCATTTTTTCAACTCTATCTACTATTTCACTTTTTTTCATTATTATCTATCCTCCTTATTCAATTGTAATTTTTCGTTCTTTTTCCATAAAAAAGAGTGAGAACAACTGCCTCACTCTTCCTTTCCTTGTAAAAGATAAACTGTATTAATTTATATATTATCACATATTTCCCATGTTTGCAAGATTTGACAATAATAAATTACAATAATTATAACATTGTCATTTCTTCTAAAAACTTGACTTTTATTTTTAGAATAATGAAAGCTGATTCTTATCGCTCATACTTCCAAGTGAGCCATGCTTGTCTAATGTTTCAACAACAGTTCTCGAAATCTTAGTTCTCTTTCTAAAATCTTCCTTAGAAATAAACTCTCCATTTTCTCTTTCCTCTACAATATGTATCGCTGCATTTTCTCCAACTCCCTGAAGCGCTGTCATAGGTGGCCTTAAAAGTCCAGGCCCTATCACTTCAAACTCTGTTGCAGATGATTTATAAATATCAACAGGCGCAATTTTTATTCCCCTTGCATACATTTCTTGCGCAACTTCCAAAATTATATACATTCCTTTTTCCTTTTGAGTTGCGTCATTTCCAAGTTCTTCAATTTCTTTTTTCTTTGCCTTTATCGCATCGTATCCCTTTATAATAAGATCTGCGTCAAAATCCTCTACTTTTGTAGTAAAGTACGTCGCATAAAATGCCTCTGGATAATGCACTTTACAGTACGCAAGTCTGAAAGATGTCATAACATATGCAACCGCATGTGCTTTAGGGAACATGTATTTTATTTTTTTACAAGAATTTATATACCAATCCGGAACATTATTTTCAATCATCGCCTCTTCATGTTCTGGCTTTAATCCTCTACCTTTTCTGACACTTTCCATTATCGTGAAACTCATCTTTGGTGGAAGTCCTTTAAATATCAAGTAGTTCATTATATCGTCTCGTGTAGATATAACTTCTTTTAGTCCAACTATATTTTCTCTGACCAAATCCTGTGCATTATTTACCCAAACATCTGTCCCATGAGAAAGCCCAGATATTCTGACTAACTCTGCAAATGTAGTCGGCTTTGTATCTAAAAGCATCTGTCTAACGAATTTTGTCCCGAACTCTGGAATTGCAAGACATCCTATCTCACAATCTATTTCCTCAGGAGTTACACCAAGTGCCTCAGTTGAAGTAAATAAAGACATTGTAGCAGGGTCATCTAGAGGAATATCAGTTATTGTTATTCCTGTTATATCTTCAAGCATTCTTATAATGGTCGGACCATCGTGCCCAAGTATGTCTAGCTTCAGAATTCTACCACTTATAGAATGATAATCGAAGTGAGTAGTTATAACTCCACAGTTTACATCATTAGCTGGATACTGAATTGGAGTAAAATCATAAACATCCTTGTAATCTGGTATAACCATTACTCCTCCAGGATGCTGCCCTGATGTTCTCTTAACACCTGTACAACCTTCTGCAAGTCTAAGTACCTCAGCTGATGGAACTTCTATATCATTTTCTTCAACGTATTTCTTTGCATACCCAAATGCAGTCTTTTCGGCTACTGTACCTATTGTACCTGCTCTATAGACGTGACCTTCACCAAACAGCTCCTCAGTATACTTATGTATAACTGGCTGATATGAACCAGAGAAGTTAAGGTCTATATCCGGTTCTTTATCCCCTTCAAATCCTAAGAAAACTTCAAACGGTATATCATGTCCGTTCTTTATAAGTTTTTCACCACATTTTGGACAAACTTTATCTGGTAAATCTATTCCAGATCCCCATTCACCTATAGCATAGAAGTACGAATACTTACACTCTTTATTAGGACAAACATAATGAGCTGGAAGTGGGTTAACCTCTGTTATATCACTCATTGTAGCTGCAAATGAAGAACCAACAGAACCCCTTGAACCAACTAGATATCCATCTGAAAGTGATTTTGCAACTAGCTTCTGTGCAATTATATACATCACCGCATAACCATTACCGATTATAGAGTTTAGCTCTCTATTAAGCCTTTTTTCTACTATCTCTGGAAGTGGATCTCCATAAATATCCACAGCCTTTTTAAAGCACATCTCTCTAAGTTCTACATCTGAACCTTCAATTACCGGTGGATAAGTTTCATCTGGTATCGGTTTAACATCCTCTACCATATCAGCTATAAGATTTGTATTTTCTACAACAACCTCATAAGCAAGTTCTTCTCCTAAATAAGAAAACTCATCTAGCATTTCGTCAGTAGTTCTAAAATGAAGGTAAGTCTCCTCATCATCTAGCTTAAATCCTTGAGAGAATTTAAGCACCCTTCTAAGCACTGCATCGTGTTTATCTAAGAAATGAACATCTCCAGTAGCTACAGGAATTTTACCAAATTTCTTGGCAGTTTCTACAACTCTTCTATTTATTTCCTTTAACTCATCTTCGTCCTCAACATCTCCATTATCTATCATAAATCTATTATTATCTATAGGCATTACTTCAATATAATCATATGGAGCTATAATCTTTTCCATTTCTTCATCTGGAAGTCTTTTCTTAACAGCATCGTATACAACACCTGCTTCACATGCAGATCCTACAATAATTCCCTCTCTATATTCATCAAGCACACTTTGAAGAATTCTCGGTGCTCTGTAAAAATGATTAACATGCGCATCAGATACAATCTTGTAAAGATTTTTTATACCAGTCTGATTTTTTGCAATCAATGTTATATGATGAGTTTTTAATTTTGTATAGTCAACCTTTCCAAGTACTGTATTTACATCTGATAATTTTTCAACTCCTTGTTTTTTTAACATTCCAAGGAATTTTATAAATATATTTGCAGTTGCTTCGGCATCGTCTACAGCTCTATGGTGGTTAAGTAGCTGCACACCGACCTCTTTTGCAACCTTATCTAGCTTATATCTTTTTAAATTAGGAAGCATAATTCTAGCAAGCATCAGTGTATCTACCTTTTTATTCTTATACTCCAATCCCTGCTCTTTACACTTCTGCATAATAAATCCTGTATCGAAGTCTGCATTATGAGCAACTAGCACGTCATCTCCTACAAACTCCATAAACTTAGGAAGTATTTCTTCAATTGTAGGCTTGTCTTTTACCATTTCATTGGTAATTCCTGTAAGCTCCTGAACTCTATATGATATATCTTTTTCTGGATTTACAAGCTCACTAAATCTATCCACAATCTCAAAATCTCTTATCTTAACAGCACCTATTTCTGTTATCTTGTCGTTTATATTGGAAAAACCTGTAGTTTCCAAGTCAAACACTACAAACTCTTGAGATAAACTCTTATCATTTGCATCCTCTATGGCATCTTTATTATCCTCTGTTAGATACCCTTCAACCCCATAAAGCACCTTTATCCCTTCTTTTTTAGCTGCATTCATAGCATCTGGGAATCCCTGTACAACACCATGGTCAGTTATTGCAATAGCAGGATGTCCCCATTTTGCAGCACGAGATACAAGTCCTTTAACTGAGCAAATTGCATCCATTGAGGACATCTGAGTATGTGCGTGTAGTTCCACTCTTTTCTTTTCAGCAGTATCTTTTCTCTCTTCTCTTTCTTCCTTTCTCATACCGCTGATTGTCATACTTATCTCTCTCTGGAATGTATCATAAAGAACATCTCCCTTTATCTTTATATACATACCCTTGCTTATTTTTCCAAGTACCCAATCTTTATTAGTATCAGTAAGGAATATTTTACAAGTTATAGAACTTGTGTAGTCTGTTACCATAAGCATTAGAAGGATTTTACCATTTCTAAGCTCTTTTATCTCTATGTTGAATATTGTTCCCTCTATACCTACAGTTCCAGAATTGCTATCTAGGTTTTCTATTTTTTCTGTAAGGACATTTACATTTTCTCCATAAATCATATTTTCGTCCTTCTCATCTTTTATAACATATCCGCTTTCTTCTTCGGACTCACTAGTTTTATTTCTATTTTCTTTTTCGAGAATCATAATCTTTTCATTGAATTCTCTATCTATTTTTTCAACTAATTTCTTCCTATCAACCTTTTCATCGACTGCGCTCTCGATTTCAATATCCATATCAATTCCAAACTCCTCACTTATTGTATGTTTTAGAGTTGTAGTGATATTCTTATTCATAATTCTCTGGTAAAATATACCCTTTGGAATTTTTATCTTAAGTTTGTTTTCTATGCATAAATACTCAATCTCTTTCTGCCACCCAGATATAGATGGGCAAATACTCTTTAGTATATATACTATATTAGGCCAATATTTTTTCATTATATCTTTTTCTGTTTTTCTCTCAAACCCTGTATACTCTATCTTAAACTTTATCTCTCTAAAATATTTATTCTTAGCCTTTATCTCCCTTTGAGCTCTTTCTAAATACTCATATGGAACAACGTCTTTAGAAGATAGATAGAAATATACAGTTTTATTTTCTTTAAAGTAGATAACTTTTTTTATATAAACATCTTCCATCTTTTTTATAAGAGAAGTATTGCTTATATCCATTTTTATCATACATTCCTTTAAGCTTTCCAATCTTTTCTTCTCTCCTAACAGTATTTAAAATTTACAAACTTCCAATTTATTTGTTTGCAAAATAATATATTAACGTAAATAAAGAATCATGTACAAATTATCGCACATGATTCCATATATTCTATAAATTTATTTTTATTATTTATATTCTGGAATATCTATTAAAAGATTGTTTCCATTTCCATATTTTGTCATAAGTGATGACATCATCTTTGATATTCCATTAGCCCAGTTTACATCTGTTGCATACTGATGCCAAGTATATTCATAGCACCATCTCATAGAATAAACTGTGTTCTGATTATATTTAGAGTTGTGGATGTATCCATCAGAAATCCATTTTGCAGCCCCGTCTATACCTTTTTCAACAGTTGTCCAACCATTTTTATAAGCAGTAATTTTACCGCCTTCAAGTGCATTTCCATCTGTAGCACCTATTCCAAAGAAGTTGTAAACTGTTACAGGTTTTTCAAGAGTTACTCCATCGACACTAGTTACAACCTGTCCTTGCGCAAGTTTAGATTTACCATTTCCAGTTTCCCACATTGCATGAGATACAAAGTATAGTACATCTATATCGTACTTTTTAGCTGCATCTATAAATGCCTGACCTTTTCCGTTAAATACACATTCTGATCCTCTAGATGCAAAATAATTATCTAGTGATTTTGCTGTTATAGAATTTGTATATCTATCAATTCTTACAAATTGCATTATTCCATCTGTATGACTAGTAAAGTTTGATGGATCTAAGTAGTATTCTAATTCTTCCTTAGTAGGTGCCCCATATGCTCTTGGATTAGTTCTCATAGCTTCTGTTGTGAATAAGCTTTCTTGAGGGTTTAATATATCAAGAAGTCTATTTGTCTGTCTTGATATTAAATTTCCACCACTCTGACCTTTTATATACTGAGCTTCTACCATATCATCTAGAGAGTAATCCTTTTGACTTCTCTGAGTATATGCACCTGGTATTACATCTGAAGCAGTACCATTTAAATCAGTATCTTCGTCTTCTATCTTATCTGATATGTATTTTAAATATATAGAAGAAACATATCCATTTTTTCCATCGTATTCTACTTTGGCCCAGTTATTCTCAATAGTTGAAACTACTACTTTATCACCTTTATGAAGTGTGTCTATTTTTGTATACTGGCCACCAGCTCCATTTCTAACATTTAATAGAGATGATGTTACCTCCTGTATAGTCTTCTTAACTCCCTGAGAATTTCCTGTATTTCCAGAGTTATTATTTCCTGTAGATACAGATTTTAGGTATTCTGAAGAAACATACCCTATTTTAGATCCAAATTGAATCTTAGACCATCCATTAGATTCTGATATTACATCGACCTCGTTATTTTTATATAATTTGCCTATTGATGTATACGATGTAGCTGGACCACTTCTTACATTTAATGTTGTAGCTGTTACTATCTTTTTTATGCCTCTAGCATCTTTTCTAATAGCATCGGCTTTTAATGATATATATTTTGAAACAACCCAACCTGTTTTACCAGAGGCTGTTTTAATTTTGTACCAACCATCTTTTTCACCAATTACAGTTACCTTATTTCCTTTTTTTAACACTAACTGCAACTTTGCTGATGCTGAAGGAGAATATCTTACATTTAAATACGCTGAACTCACAATCCCTGTCTTAATATTTTCTGCATTTACATTCATCGCAAGCATAGGAATCATTGCTAGAGATGCAGCTGCCATTCTTTTTTTCATTTTAAAATCTCCTTTCAATTCACTTAGTTAATATAATTATAATCTATTTTTGCAATGTAAGTAAAGACGATATATTTTTCACTATACGATTACATTTTTATTTTTTTGTAGTAATATAATAATATAAAACAAAAGGAGATGATTATTTTGTTCGAGAATGAAGTAAACGAATTAAAAAAATTAATAGATTCACACAGTAATATCGTGTTCTTTGGAGGAGCTGGAGTTTCTACAGAATCAAATATCCCAGATTTCAGAAGCTCTAATGGTTTATTCAATCAAAAGTTAAATAGAAGATTTTCACCTGAAGAAGTTGTATCTTATTCTTTCTTTGTTAGATATCCAGAGTATTTCTATGAATTCTACAAAGATAAGCTTATTTATCAGGACGCAGAGCCTAACAATGCACATAAAGCACTAGCTTATTTAGAGGAAATCGGAAAGTTAAAGGCTGTTATAACTCAGAATATAGATGGACTTCACCAAAAGGCTGGAAGCAAAAATGTTTACGAGCTTCACGGTTCTGTTCAGAGAAACTACTGTACAAAATGTCACAAGTTCTTTGATTTAGAAGATATGTTGGCTTTAGATGGAACTATTCCAAAATGCGATGTATGTGGTGGAATTGTAAAGCCGGATGTCGTTCTATATGAAGAAGCACTGGATGAAAACACTATAACTGGAGCTATAAAAGCTATTAAAAATGCCGATCTTTTAATAATCGGTGGAACATCTCTTGTAGTTTATCCTGCTGCTAGCTTTGTAAACTACTACAGAGGAAAAGATTTAGTCCTTATAAACAAAAGCTCTACTTCTATGGATGGAAGAGCAACTTTAAAAATAAATGCTCCTATAGGTAAGATACTATACGATGCAGTTTTAGCAGACAAATAAAAAAAGGAAGGAATTCTCATACCAACTCAACGTTGTATGTATGAGAATTCTTTCCTTTTTTATTTTTAATAATTTTAGTTTTCCTATTATTTAAGAGTTCCTATTAAAGTATCAAATACAAAATCTAATGCTTTGTATAAATCTTCTCTTTTATCTTCGTCTATAAGCTCTATTTTTTTATTTATTATTTTTAAGATATCAGCTTTTTCTCTCTCTAAAACTTCCTTACCTTTTTCAGTTATTCCATAGAATGTATTTCTTCTATCTTTTTTATCTTCTTCTCTATAAACATATTCCTGTTCAACAAGTTTATTTAGAAGTATGCATAGACTTGAAGTAGACACATGTAATACCTTACTTAGATTTTTCAGTTCCATTTTATCTATTTCCGCCATTTTCTTTAACGCAAAGAACTGTCTTTCTGTAAGTATTCTGCTTTCATTTCTCTCACTAACTATTACTTTAACTATACTGTGGAATACATGTATATTTTTAAGTAACATTATTGATAAATCTCTGTCTTCCATTTTTATTTCCTCCGTTCCACATTTAACTAGCAATCCACAAATTTCCCACTTTAATTATTTTCTTCTATCTCCTCTATCTTAGGTAGCTCATCTATAGATTCTATATTGAGTAATTTTAAAAATTCATCACTAGTTTTATATATTATAGGTTTCCCTATTTTATTCAATCTTCCAGCCTCTACAATCAATTCATTTTCCTGAAGTGTTTTAAGAGCCTTATCGCATTTGACACCTCTTATATTTTCTATTTCTAATTTTGTAACCGGCTGCTTATATGCAATTATTGTAAGAGTTTCAAGAGTCGCCTGACTTAGAGTTTTTTTCTTTTTAGGCTCAAGAACCATCTTTATATAATCTGCATATTTTTCGTTTGTACACATCTGGTACTTGTTTTCAAGTCTTATAATCTGAATTCCTCTATCATTCTCTTTATACTCAGTTATAAGCGCATCCATCATAAACTCTATTTCCTTATGAGAAAGGTCTTTATTTATAATAGCATTTAATTCTTTTATGCTTATAGGCTCTCCATATGCAAACATAATAGCCTCTATTATATTTTTTATATCTTCTCTCTTCATACTAATTCTCCTCAGAATATTCTAGCATCTTATCCGTTCTTTTAACTATTACTATATCTTCAAAAAAGTCATCTTGTGTAACAATTATCTCTTTTTCTTTTATCAGCTCTAATACACATAAAAACGATGCTATTATATCTCCTCTATCACTTTGATCTACATTTTCTAAAAAGCTTATTCTATCTTTTACAGATAATGCTCTTCTCAAAGATACTATTTTTTCCTCTACAGATATAATTTTTCTATTTACAAGTCTTTCTAGTACGTCGTTTTTAGTTTCTTCTTCCTTTTTGTCTATATTTTTCAACAACTTAGGAAGCAGCTCCATCATTTTTGCTATAGATACGTCTTCTAAACTAAGCTCGTCCTCTATTATAACCTCTTCTTTTTTTCTAAAGAATCTTTCGTGTTCTTCATCAGCTTTTTCTTTTAATTCTTTAGATACTTGCTTGTATTTTTTATATTCTTTAAGTCTTTCAACAAGTTCAATTCTTGGATCCTCTTCCTCAGAATCCTCTCTTTGAAGATAAAGTAAATATCTAGATTTTATTTCGACCAACTTTGACGCCATAGTTATAAAGTCACTAGTTATTTCCATATCCATAGCTTCCATAGCATCTAGGTAATCAAGATACTGTTTTGTTATTTCTGAAATAGCTATATCCTTTATATCTATCTTATGTTTTGTCACAAGGTCGTACAAAAGGTCCATAGGTCCCTCATATACCTTTAATTGTACATTGTATTTCATATAATCTCCTCTTTAAGTAGTTATTAGATTATTTTTATTAATTATTAAAACATAAACATCTGTACTATTGTTGCAAATAAACCATGTATAGGATTTATTATTATTCTATACGCACCAGTTATAAGAAGTAATATAAGTACAAATCCACTTATTCTTTCAAATTTGTACGCATATTCTCTCCACTGATATGGTATAAATGTTTCTATTACTCCCCATCCATCTAGTGGTGGTACCGGAAGTAAGTTAAATGCAGCAAACCCTATATTATATATTATACATGTATATGTTAAAACCTGTACTCCATATATAGGAACATTTTTGTAAATTATAGCACATACTATAGCTGTAAGTAGATTGCAGCATACTCCTGCAATAGATACTATAAAGTTCCCTACTCTGTAGTTTTTGTAATTCATAGGATTTACCGGAACTGGTTTAGCCCAACCTATGTGGAATATTATCATCGCAAGTAGTCCAAGTGGGTCTACGTGCTTTATAGGGTTTAATGTCATCCTTCCATATAATTTAGCTGTATCATCTCCTAAAAGA
>UQCY01000051.1 GCA_900539645.1 uncultured Clostridium sp.
GATAAGTAAGTAAAGATAAAAGAGGTGACATTAAATATGATAAGAACTGTGCTTTGTAAGCAGTTTCTCTTATATTTAAGTTTATCTTCTCAAATTTCTTTACAGATTCTTCCTGTTTACCGAAAAGAATTATTTCATTATATCCAGAAAAACTTTCTGTTACATTTGCACTAAGATCACCAAGTGCACGCTGGTGAACATCGAAACTTTTCTGAGAAACTTTTGCTATCTTTTTAATTATGATATAAGAAATCGGAATTATAACTAATACACATAATGTCATAACTAAATTTACTCTAAACATCATAAATATTGCAAGGCAAACCATTAAAACACCACTGATTACGTTCATAAACGTCTGCTGCATTGCATTTGAAATAGCATCTATGTCATTTGTTATTCTACTCAGTATATCCCCTTTTGGATGAGAGTCAAGAGTTTTAACAGGAAGTGCGTTGATTTTTTCTATACATGCATTTCTTAAATCTCTCATTGTGTCCTGAATAGAATTTGTTATACAAATCATACTTATCATCTGAGCAGCTGTTTTAACAGCATATATAAATAGAAGTAAAATGATAATTTTTATGACATTTTCCATGTGGAAACGAGCTTCTGGAACGCCTTTAGCTATATCCGTTACATCTTTTAATATACTGTTTGTAATCATCCCTTCAACGTTTGGAGAAGTTACCATTGCAGCACATGTTACAACAAGCATAACAATAGAAATTATAAACCCACGTCTGTAAGGTCTTAAATATTTCAATAGAGTATTTATAGACTCGAATCTTTTAAGCTTCTTCGCCATAATCTATCGCCTCCTCTCCAATCTGTGACTCAGCAATATTTTTATAAAGAGGGCAGTTTTTCATAAGATCCTCGTGAGTCCCTACTGCTTCTAATTTACCATGATTTAAAACTAAAATCTTATCTGCATCCATTATAGTAGAAATTCTCTGAGCTACTATAAACATAATTGCATTTTTAGTTACAGGTTTTAATGCCTTTCTTAAAGCTGCATCTGTTTTGAAGTCTAGTGCTGAGAATGCATCATCGAAAATGTATATATCTGGTTTTCTTATAACCGCTCTAGCTATAGAAAGTCTCTGTTTCTGACCACCAGATAAGTTTGCTGCATTTTCTTCTATTACTGAATCTATGCCATCTTCTTTACTTGCTACGAATTCTGTAGCCTGAGCTAAATCAAGAGCTTCCATTATTTCGTCGTCTGTGGCATCAGATTTACCAAAACATACATTACTTCTTATAGTTCCCTTGAATAAGAATGCCTTCTGAGCAACAAAGCCAATTTTTTCTCTCCATCTTTCAACGTCAAAGTCTTTTATATTTGTGTTGTTGTACATAATTTCTCCACTAGTACAATCAAAAAGACGTGGAATTAGTTTAGAAAGAGTACTCTTTCCAGAACCAGTACTTCCGACGATTGCTATTGTCTGTCCTGTTTTTGCATCAAAAGATATGTTGTCTAATATCTTTTTACCTTCTTTTTCATATCCTATATTATTGAATGAAATAGTATTTACATCTTCGTCAACTATTTCAGCTTTAGGATCGTTTACTAAAGAAAGCTCTTTATTAAGAACAGAATTAATTCTCTTTGCACTTACATTTGCTCTTGGGTACATCATAAATACTGTACAGAAGAACATCATAGACATCATTGCGTGGAATAAATAGTCTAGGAAAGCAACCATTCTACCTACTTCTAGTGCATTCTGACTTACAAGATTTGCTCCAAAGTAGAATATCCGGCACACAGCTATATTCATAACTAAGAAGAATACTGGTTGAGTAAGCTGCATTATCATAAATAGGCTCTTAGAGTTTTTAGTGAAGAATTCATTAGTTTCTAAGAATTTTTCCTGTTCAGTGTGCTGTCTGTTGAAAGCTCTGACAACTCTAACACCTGTAAGACTTTCTCTAGATATTCTGTTCATATCGTCAAGTCCTGCCTGCTGTCTTTCAGATATAGGCCCTGTAACCTTAGCAACAAATATGACACCTAGTATTATAAGTGGGATAGTTGCAAATATTACAGAGAATAGCTGAACACTAGATCTGTAAGTAAGGAAAAGACTTGTAATCAACATAACTGGAGTCATAAGTGCTGTTCTTAAAAGCACATTTACGAATAACTGGATTTGGAATGCATCGTTGTTAACTCTAGTTATAAGGCTTGCTATCTTAAATTTGTTGTATTCTTCGTGTGAGAAGTTTTGAATCTTTTCATACATGTCCTTTCTGATATCGTGTGTGATATTAGTAGAAATCTTAGAACAACAGTATCCTAAAAGGATTGTTCCTGATACTCCAAGTATTGAAATCCCAGCCATTTTAAAACCTTCTTTAAATAAGTAGGCTTTGTTTCCAGTAGATACACCGAAGTCTATCATATCTGCTAAGATTGTTGGAATTCCAAGCTCTGTAAGAACAAAACCGAATACAGAAATTATATTAATGCAAACTAGTAGTTTGTATTTTTTCATGTAATGTAAGATAAGTCTCATAGCATCATTCCTTTCTTAAAATATTAAATTGTCTAATTATTATGTTATAGTATAATGTCACTTTATAGTCAATAGTAAATTGTGTCAATTAATAATATATTGTAAATAGATATGTGTGAATTGAAATTTCAACATTTGTAAAAATAAATTTTAAATATTGATTATAATTTTAATATGTAGTAGTATAAAAATAACGATAAAAAAAATAAATTTTCCGTATTATTTTTGATAAATTTTAGAAAATATTTTAAAGTGATTATATTAATTCTATAAATAAAAGGAGTTGATTTTGTGAGTAAGGAAAAATTTCTAACTACAGGAGAGTTTGCAGCTCTATGTGATGTTCCTAAGCACGTATTATTCTACTACGATGAGATAGATCTTTTTAAACCAGCATACTGTGATGATAAGGGATATAGATATTATTCGTATTTCCAATACGAAACATTTATGATGATAAACACGCTTAAAACGCTTAAAATGAGCTTAGATGATATAAAGATATACATGGAAAAGAGAAATCCAGATATATTTATGAATTTATTAAACGATAAAGAAAAAGAAATTGATAAAACTATAAAGCATTTAAAAAAACTAAAAAAACATATAGAAGTTCAAAAAATGGTTGCACAAACTGGGATAGATTATTCTGATACAAAATATAAGGAAGGAAATATTTTTATCGAGGAATTGGATGAGGTAAATCTTCTTTTGAGTGGAAATCCAAACGATGCTATTAATACGAGCTTTAGTGAATTTGTAATCGAGTACGCAAAATTTTTAAAGAGCAATAATTTATCTGCACACCAAAAGATAGGCACAATGTTCCAAAGTGATTTATTAAGATTGGCTGATTTAGATGTTAGTTCTGAATTTACTTACCTATATACATATACAAATAAGAAGAAGGGGAAAAATATTTATACTAGAAAAAAAGGAAAGTTTTTAGTGGGGATACATATAGGAACATATGAAACTTTGGACGAAACTTATAACGCACTTTTGGATTATGTAGATAAGAATGATATAAAATTAGGAAAGTTTGTATATGAAGAGTATTTACTTACTGATTTATCTGTTTCATCTCCTGAACAGTATGTCACAAAAATAATATTTGAGATACAGAATGATTAATCTTTTGCTTTCAAAAATTTTTCATAAAAATAGGCTGTTACAAAATTCTATAACAGCCTATTTTCTATTTATTTACTTATTTTTTATAAAAACTGGCGACTCTATATCTAACGAATCAAATTCAGCTTGATATACTACCTTATTTTTTCCTATATCGAATACTTTAAGTGTAGATTTGTTCATTCCATCTATACTCATTCCTATAGCATCAGCCTCTCTAAGAAGATTTATTCTAACGGAAGAGATATAGTAAATCTTTCCATCTAAAAGCATTAATCTAGAATCATCAGAAGTACCACCTATAAATCTATTATTATATGAGCTTTCATCTATAATATTATCTATTTTTAAATTAAGCTTTTCTTTCTTTTCAAGCTTCATAGTTTCTAAATCATAAGTGATTTTGTACATATGCTTATCCTTTGCATTTGCAGTATATACTATAAACTTATCATTAGTATTTTCATAAAGGAAGATACTATCTATATCTTCAAATCCATCGTTAATTTCAATACCTTTCAAAGGAAGAGGTTTTAAGAATTTATTAGATTTAAAATCATATCTAAGTATAGAATTAGATACTATATCGCCGTCTTGCATATTTGTGTTTCTCATCAATATGTATATATACTTATCGTTTGAATCCCAACTCTGTACAAATAGATTTGGAGATAAATCTACATTTTCTTTAAATGTGTTTAATATCTTGTAGCTGCCTTTATCTAAATCAAGAGAAACTACAGATACAAACTCTTCACTTGATGAAACTAGTGCGTAGAATTTACCATCTTTTTCAATGAAATTAGTTAAACTAGATATGATCTGTGTATCTTCATCTTTTATTGGGATATTTTTATCTACACTAGATTTAGTCTTTTCATCGTATATCTTCACTTGGAAAGAATATTTTCCATCCTCTACTCTATGTGATAAGAAGTAAACTTTATCTCCCACAGATAAATCATAAGTATCATATAAATTTTTCTTAGTCAAATCTATATAACTTTTAAGTCCCATATCTGAACTTACAAAGTTTCTAGTTAAGAAAAACTTTCCGTATTCTATCTTTTTACCATTCTTGCCAAATATAGCAAATCTAGTTCTTCCTGTTATATTTTTCTGAGATATTAGTGAAATATCTCCAATCTCTTTAATATCCCCTGTCTGAGATATAGGTTCCATAACCTGGCTTGAGATAATCTCAAAGCCAGCAGTTATAGCAACCATTGCCACGAGAACAGAAGATAGTATTATTTTCCGGCGTTTTGTAATTTTCATCGTTCTGCCCCCCTAAAACTCTAATCTTCTTAAAATATATTTAGATCCAAAATATCCCACTATTATAGAAATAACAGCTAGATATATAACCTCTGTTTCGTACACTAGTACAAAAGACATAAACAGCATTAGCACGAATATCGCAATACTTGTAACAATAGATATGAATTTTGCAAATCTACTTTTGTACATACAAAATCTGTTTATTAAGAATGCAAGTGCTATTAACGATGTATTTGCTGCAACTATTAGTACATCTGTTACGATAAAATTTCTAAAAGTCATCGGCATGTATATATCATTTGCTAAAGTTGAATTCATCATAGCAGCAAATGGATTCACAAATACTCCACCCTTCATAACAAAAGGAGCTACTAAACAAACTAGTATTGTAATTGCTATGTATAGGATTAAGTTCATATAGAACATAGTTACTGCATTTAAGAATTTTGCTATAAATATGTGATCTCTTTCCTGTGGAAGCATCATTATTGTGTATATGCTCTTATGTCCTGATGTGTACTCTCTTACCCATATAAATGCTGCATATATAACACTTACAGCAAGTATTGTAATTCCAAACTTTTGCATATCTAGTATTGTAACGACTGTTGTACCAGTTCCTAAATCTAATCCTGTAGCTGATGCACCTACATATAGATTATTGTATCTTACAATAGATACTATATAAGATGCCAACCAGATTAAACTTTGTACAACAGCTACGATCATATAATCGTGCTTACTTTTTCTAAGCTCATTCCCGAAAAGATACAGTATATTGTTATTCATTATATCCATCTCCTTTCAGTTTTATCTGTGTATTATTTGTGTAGTTTGGTTCTGTATTAGTCACTCTACCTTCAAATCTCACCTTTCCAGAATTTTTATCTAATATTCTAAAAAGTACTGGAGATGATACACCTGCAGCAACCTGCTCATTTGAATTTGTTGTATATTTTTCTTCAATAATATAAGCTACATTTTCTCCGTCTACGTATATATCTTTAATTGGAAAATCGTAATTAGTTGTTTTACTGTTTGTGTTGTATTCTCCATAGTTTTTTATAGCCATAGTTTCTAAATCCACATCAAATGAATTTATTAAATACTTGTCTAGCTTTTTTCCTTCCTTATATGATAAAACATTCCGGAAACTAACTGTCCCATTATTTACAGAATAACCAAAGCTATCACCTAATCTAAAATCAGTTCTTTCAACTGCTGAATATCTTTTACTAGCTATATCGTATTTTACAAATACGACTCTTTCTTCTTTTTCGTTTTCAGGATTGAAGTCCTCAGCAAGATATACTAATTTACCATTATCCATAAATGTATCATAGATAGCTATTCCTTCTGAGCTTTGTCCTTTGTAGTTAAATTTGCTTTCAGTAGTTATATTTAAGTTTTCTGGATTTATTTTTAATACCTCAAACTGTGTACTTCCGTCATCCATTTCATAGCTTATAAATGCAAATATATTTCCGTCTTTTCTAAATGCATAGTTTAAAGAAGGATTAAACTCTGCATCCATATTTGGATCTATATTATTTTCAGCTTTACCAGATTTAACATTTCTTTTTAAATTAATCGTAGTTTTTTCATATTTTGTTGAGTCTATATCAGAGATAGATGTTTTATTCTCGCTCTCTAAAGAATTCAAATTCTTTTCAGGTATGTCTTTTTCATTTTTAGCTTTTAGTATAACTAGCTTATTTCCAACTTTTTCTGGAGATTCAAGATCTCCTGGATAAGTCTGGTAAAGTCCTATATATGCTATCATATCGTGAGAATCTTTACCTACTTTTGTTATTACTGCATCCTGTGTTACAGAAGACTGTTTTAAAAGTTTAGCTTTTGAAACTACTCCATTTTTACCTACAGTATATTTTATTTTTGAATATTTTCCGTTTTCACCTTCTAGTTCGGCGTATATTCCATTCATATCCTTTAAACTACCCTTGATTGCCGAAATATTTAAAGCATTGTGTCCATCCTTTGCAAACATAAGCATAAATGCTGCTATAGATGCAATTATTCCGACGGGTATTATTTTTGATTTTAATTTTAATTTCATAATATCCCTCCTTTACACGCTCATTTTTCTATTAGAAAGAAAATATGAAATCGCTGTGCATATTATCGAAACAATAATAGCTATCATAATGTTTGCAACAACCATATTATCAGTTATTCCCATATTTAATAGTATCTGATAAATTTTAGAACTTGCACTTCCTATATTTACACCAAAGATAGCTGCGATAAATACAAATATTCCTAAAACTATAAATCCTAAAGTTTTATTTTTCATACTTGTAATTATTATCATAAGTGTAGATATTACAGTTATTATTAAAAATACATAAAGTATGTTTTCTATTAAGAAGTCTATTGCATTTGAGCATACAAACAATGTATCAGATGCAAATGATAGATCTGCATTGAATGATGTGTCTATAATATTGCACTTTGATGCAAAAGTCATATTAAATATTGATTTTGATACAAATAATGCTATTGTTTCACAAATCATAACCATATACACAAAGAATAATGAATTTAGCATTTTTGCTGCATAGATTTTCATATTATTCCCTGGTATCATCATATAAGTGTATATATTCTTATGGCTTCCATTCCAATCTTTTAGCCATATTGCGCTTGTGTATAAAATAGCTCCAATAACACCTAAAGATAGTAAAAGATGTATAACCATGTTTCCTTCAAGAATCATAGCTCCATAAAATACTCCGCCAATTTGATTTCTATACATTTCTGTTAAGTCGTATGTAGTAGCTGACATATAAATGTAGTATCCGTTAACAGCTATGATAGATACCAATATTGTGGCACAGTATATATAATAGAACTTTAGATTTTTTCTTAGCTCTATATTTGAAAGTGCCAATATTTTACTCATTTTGGTATACCTCCCTCATCTTTTCAAGAATTGATAGGTTTTCTCTTTCTCTAAGTTCTTCCGCATTTAAGCTCATTACTAATTTTCCTTCATCTATGAATATTACATCGTCTACTATGTTTTCTATATCTGATATTTCGTGAGTAGTTATTACAATAGCTTGATTTTCATTCATATATTCTGGTATTAAGCTTATGAATTCTTCTCTTTTAAAGAAGTCTATTCCTGAGAATGGTTCGTCTAGTAATAGATACTCTGGTTTCTGAGCAAATCCTATTATTAACTTAACTCTAGCTATATTCCCTTTTGATAGGTTGTCTATTATATCGTCTTCATTTAATCCGAATATTTTTAGCATTTCTTCTGCCATTTCAGAATCCCAATTTTTGTAGAATACTTCCATAAATTCGAACATTTCTGATATTTTTGTATTTGCGAAATGTATGTTTATATCTGGAACAAATGTAACTTTGTTGTAGCTATTCTGATTAAATTTTTCTCCATCAATAAGTACTTCTCCTGAGTCTGGTTTTATAAGTCCAGCCATTATTTTCATAACTGTTGTTTTACCAACACCGTTTATCCCAAGTAGAGCTGTGACTTTTCCTTTTTCTATATTAAAACTTACATCATCTAGAGCTTTGAATTTTTTGTATTTTATTCCACTTAGTTTTCTAAATGATCTGCTGACATTTTTAACTTCTAACATTTTGTCCTCCTCTTCTGCCATAATCAATAGCCTTTAAAAATAGATTGGCAAAATTTCTATACCGATTTTAGTTATTTTTAGTCGTAAAATCTTTCTATTAGTTTTATTATTTCTTCTTTTTCAACGTTTATTGATTTCATATCCTTGATAAATTTTTCAAGAGATTCGTTCACCATCTCAGCCTTTAAAGATGCTATCACCTCTGGATTTGATGTTATTCTGCTCTGATGGTTTCCAAATGTTGTTATTAATTCCATATCGCCCATCTCCTTATATGCTTTCTGTACTGTGTTAAGATTTACTTTTAAACTTGATGCCATCTCTCTTCTTGATGGTATCTCATCTCCTGGCATTAATTCCCCTATTATTATTCTTCTTTTGATGTTTTTTATTATCTGTAAATATATAGGAGAGCTTGAGTCTATTTCGAAATACATAAATTCTCCTTTCCGATGTGTACTATTTGTATGGTACACTTCTTGTAAAAAATTTTTCCTCTTTGGGTTAGCGTATTATCTGTGTAGTACACACTAGGTAAAAATAATTGATAGAAGTACGGCAGCTCCTATCACGATTGTGTGGTGAGATTTTAATTATTTTTATCCCGATGTACTACACAGACAGTACACTTTTTTGAAAATACTTTTGCTATTAACTGTATTATAATGGTAGTACACCTAATCTGTAAAGTAACAATTTTGTTACTATTGCTACAGACCTTAACATATCTTCACAAAAGTTATTATATAAACATTGGAATTTCAATACTTTTCTTAATTACCTCTACAAATCTTATTAAAACTTTTTAAACTGTTTTTTCGAAATATGTAGGAAAAATGTCGGAAAAAAGGCTGCTTTTAATTAGACAGTCTTTTTCTATTTTCGGCTATTTTTCTCTGTCTTTCTGTTCTGTCTTTAATATTTAAAATATCCTCTTTTGTAAGAGTTTTGTTTCCTGGACCTTTCTTAGGTGGATTTCCTTTAAGTTTTTCATTTACAGCCTTTTCAACTGCCTTATCAAACATCTCAGCAAAGCCTTCTACATTCTTCTTAGTAGTATCAGCTTCTTTAGTTACTAGCATGCTTAGTAATTCGTCTGATATGTCTATATTTCTTTCTTTAAGGATTCCCCTTGCAGTTTTGCTCATTTCAGAGATAGTGTTAGCATTTCTTAATTCTTCAAGTTCTTTTTTTAGCTGATTTCTTTCATACTCTACTTTTTCTTGAGCGGTCATATCAGCTAATTTTTTCGCCTCATCCATCTCTTTTTCTTTCTGCTTAGTCCATTTTTCAAATTTCTTGTTGATGATCTCATTGACTTCATCATCAGTGTATTTCTTTTCATTCTGTTTTTTATCATCAGAATTATTGTTTTCAGTTTCTTTCTGTTCTGAATTGTCAGTTGGAGCATTGTCTCCACTATTATCATCAGCTAGTAACTGAAGTTTCATTTTTAATGATGTATCTTTCATTTATTTCCTCCTGTTTTTAAGTTGTCAGCCAACTATATTCCATAAAGTTTATAGTCTTTAATGCTTGGACTATCTAAAAAAGAGCATAAAAAAAGCAACCTTTTTCAGATTGCTAAAACTTACCTATTAATGCACTTAATGCTATTTCAAATCCACTGCCTAACATTTCTTTTACTTTAGCCATTGTGCTATTGTTTGTAATATATTCTCTTCCTTTTTTAGTTATGGAAAAATTACCAATCTCAAGTATTCCCTCCATATCTTTAGCTTCTACATACTTAATACCAGAAACTAAACCATCATCTATCATTTCTTTTAAGACAATAATCCAATATTCTCTGGTGATGTCAAATAACTTACATCTCCAAGCAACTTCTTCTAGTGATGTTTTATGTCCTGCTTTCAAACTTGAATATAAATAAGATAGTATTTTATATATTATAACTTCCATATCATCTTTAGCCATAATATCACCCACCTAATACCAAGCAACCATACCCTTGTCTTTAAACTCACCAGTTTCTTTATCTTTTATACCATTTAACATATGACCATACCAACAAAACGCATTATTTTTAGGTTTATCATGTCTTATAACTTCTTCTTTAACACAATCAAAAATAAATACCCCTTTGTCTTCTTTATCTCCATTTGGATAATACTCATAGTGTAGTACATTTCCATTTCTTTCTATCAGCTTAAACTTAACCATATTACTTACGACCCTTCTCTTTTAAAAATTCACTTACTTCTTTTGAATAATTATACCATATTTCAGTCTTTTCATGTGCTTCATTATATGACATTTTTTCTTTATTCATATAATCATATTCCATTCCATCCGCCAGAATCTGCTTCTGCTGAATTTTCTTGATCTCATATAAGATGTCTTCGCTTTTGATGAATCTGCTGTTTTCAGGAATCTTTCTGATGGTATTGCCAAACTCATCCTCTCCGTAGCTAAAACAACATTCTGCCGAAAATTTACCACAATAATCTACAATTCCGAAAGAATTACTGGTAGCATATTCTCTGCCCTTTACCATGAGCTTGTTTGCCATGATATTTAATATCGTCGATTTCCCCGATCCATTATTGCCGTACAGCACCGTGATCGGAGAAAATACAAAAGGCTCCATGTCTTTTCCTCGAAACACATGATAAGGATATATGTTAGGATTTTTTACTTGTTCATTACTCAACCTGAAACTGCTTAAATATATCACTAAAAACTCCTTCCACACATGGTTTTATATTTTTCAATGCTCATGCCTGTCAATCTGGATGCTAAACATGTTTCATACTATTTTATCATAAAGTAACACATATGAACCGCATAATTTTGCCGTTCTCCCGATTATGTGATTAAGCCGAACATATACCGAGGAAAATACAGAGTTTATTTCATTCTCTCTTTCTACTGATTATTGTTTGTTTTTCATGATTCCAGTATAATAAAATACATACAAAAAATACGTATACAGCATGCAGACTTACAAGATCCAAAGACAGCGAGCCACCAAACCTGTAAGTTCAGTGGCTCGCTGCCTGTTGCCTTTCTACATATGCTGTAATTGATTTATTATGTATTCTGTTCTCCGGATCGCCTCATCCACCTGGCGTCTTGCCGTATTGATCCGGTCCTGTACTATACAGTCCACTACGAACCCATCAAAAAAATAATCCGCAAAAGAAAGAAAGTCGCCGGTATCCATATGCAGATCACATGCCAGATTAACATCATTCAATTCCTTACTGAAATTGCGAAGATCGTATTTTGCCTGCTCCATGT
>UQCY01000052.1 GCA_900539645.1 uncultured Clostridium sp.
TAAATATCTTACATTTTACCTTCTATTAAACAATTTTATTTACATATATCGATATAAGCTCTCACAATTTATTTTGTGGGGATGTCTTTTTTTAAAGAACAAATTTGATTAATTTGTACCGACAATCTGCAGAACTTTGCAACATTTTTAAAGCTTTGCTTGAAAAAGCAAAGTTCGAAGCCAGATAAATCTCTATCCGTTTTATTTCCGGCTAAAATAAAAGAGGGTATATCCAAATACACGACAATCTGCAAGTGGCACGCAACATTTAAATGTGTTACATAAACGTGCGTGCCACTGAAGCCTGGAGTAATTTGGATATACCCTCTTTATTTCTTATAGCCCTATATGTTCTACTTCGTTCTTTTTGTTTCTAGTCATTAGTCCTTTTATTCCTTCATAAGGTTCAAGTCCATCGTGAACAACAGCATATATCGCATTAGTTATAGGCATATCTATACCTAATTTCTGAGCTACATCATGTGCAACCTCAGTAGCAGTTATTCCTTCAACAACCATCTTAACCTTTTCAAGAGTTTCTTCAACAGAGTACCCTTCTCCTATAAGTATCCCTGCTCTTCTATTTCTACTGTGCATACTTGTACAAGTAACTATTAAATCTCCTATACCAGAAAGTCCAGTGAAAGTAATCGCCTTTGCACCCATAGCAACACCAAGTCTACTTATCTCAGTTATACCTCTTGTCATAAGTGCCGCCTTAGTATTATCACCATAGCCTAAACCGTCGCATATACCTGCTCCAAAAGCTATGATGTTCTTTAAAGCTCCACCAAGTTCAACACCTATAAGGTCTGAGTTTGTATAAACTCTAAGTGTTGGCGACATAAACGCATCCTGAACTATCTGAGCGTATTCTATATCTTCTGATGAAACCACTATTGTAGTAGGTAGGTCTTTTGCGACCTCCTCTGCATGAGATGGCCCAGATAACATAACATACTTAGAATCAGGAAGCTCTTCTGCACAAACTTCAGAAAGTCTTTTTCCAGTTCCCTTTTCAAGACCTTTTGCAACATTTACAATAATCTGATCCGGTGTTAATTTTCCTTTTAATTTAACACACATTCCCCTAACAGCCTGAGATGGAACTGCTAAAACAACTATCTTACTATCTTTTACAGCTTCATCTAAATCATCTGTTACATTTAAATTATCAGGAAATGTTGCTCCTGGTAGATATTCCGTATTTTCTCTATTTTTATTTATACTTTCAGCCCGTTCTTTTCTTCTAGACCACATAAGAACGTCAAAATTATTTTTTGCCAGGCTCAAAGCTAGAGCTGTACCCCAGCTACCTGTACCTAATACGCATACCTTCTTCATAATATCCCTCCTGAAGATGATTAATTCTTCTTCTGTCCAATTTTTCTTTCGTTTCCACTAAATACTCTTTTTAAGTTTGCTCTATGTGTATATATTACTGACAGTCCTAAAAATACAGTTACTGGAATAGCCTCTTTTTTGCCCATTAAATACACTACTATTGGTGAACACGCTATACCTATTACTGAACCTAAAGATACGTATTTTGTAACTGCTACAACAACACCAAATACAGCAAAACAAGTAAGCGCTGCAACTGGATGTACTGCAAGCATTGCACCTAGTGATGTTGCAACACCTTTTCCACCTCTGAATCCTAAAAATGCTGGCCAGTTGTGACCTACAACAACACCCACAACCGCAACATATTTGGCAGTCAATGTATCTATCGGAATAAATTTAGACACTATACATGCTACTAAAACAGCAAGCGCACCTTTTAGCACATCTCCTATAAATGTCAGCAATCCCGCTTTTTTACCTAGAGTTCTTAAAACATTTGTAGATCCTGCATTTCCAGAACCCTGTGTTCTTATATCGATACCAGCTATTCTTTTGGCTATTATATAAGATGTCGATATATTTCCTAGTAAATACGCCACTACGGCAATTAGAATATAACCTAACATTCTCAATAATTACCCCCTTTAATTATCTCTTTTTCTGTCTGTATTCAAATCTTATTGAAGTTCCTTCAAATCCAAAGTTTTCTCTTATTCTATTTTCAAGATATCTCTGATATGAGAAATGAGTAAGTTCTTTATCATTTATAAATAGAGTTATCTTAGGAGGTTTTATATCTGTCTGTGCTCCATAGTATATTTTTAATCTTCTACCTTTATCTGATGGTGGCTGATTTAACATGACTGCTTCACCTATTACCTCATTTAAAGCAGAAGTAGATATTCTCTTAGCATGTTCTGATGCTACGAAATCAACTGTTTCAAGTATTTTGTTCATTCTCTTATTTGTAAGAGCTGATACAAATAGTATAGGAGCATAAGCCATGAATGGGAATTTAGTTCTTATTTCATCAGTATATTTTTTAACTGTTTTATTGTCTTTTTCTATTAAGTCCCATTTATTTATTACAAATATACAAGCTTTACCTTCATCGTGTGCTATACCAGCGACTTTAGTATCCTGTTCTGTAACACCTTCCTGAGCGTCTATTACTATAAGAACAACATCTGCTCTATCAACAGCACTCATAGCTCTTATAACACTGTATTTTTCAACACTTTCGTATACTTTACTTTTTCTTCTAAGTCCTGCTGTATCTATAAGAAGGTAATTCTGTCCATTCTTTTCGAAGTATGTATCGACAGCATCTCTTGTAGTACCTGCTATTGGACTTACTATAACTCTGTCCTCACCTAATATGTTATTAAGTATAGAACTCTTACCTGCATTTGGTTTACCTGTTATAGCAACTTTTATAGTATCTTCGTCTATTTCTGTATTAAGTCCTTCTGGGAAATTAGCAACTATTTCATCTAATAAATCCCCAAGTCCCATACTGTTTGCCCCAGATATTGCAAACGGCTCACCAAGACCTAATTCATAGAAATCATATACATTATCATACTGACTCATACTATCTATTTTATTTACAACTAATATTACTGGTTTATTTGTTCTTCTAAGAGTTTCAGCTATTTCTCTATCCGCAGCAGTTATACCCTGTTTTCCATCGACAACCATTAGTATAACGTGAGCCATGTCCATAGCAAGCATAGCCTGATTTCTCATCTGAGATACGATTATATCGTCGCTCTTTGGCTCGATCCCACCTGTATCTATTAGAGTGAAGTATTTATTTAACCACTCAACCTCTGTAAATATTCTATCTCTTGTTACCCCAGGAGTATCTTCAACTATCGATATCCTCTTTCCTGCAAATTTGTTAAATATTGTAGATTTTCCGACGTTAGGTCTACCAACTACGGCTACAATCGGTCTATTCATATCTGACATTTTATCAACCTTCCTTTCATTTTTTAATTTATATCAGTTATTTAAGTATCTTATCCACGAAATCATGTCCTTCATTTTCACAAGGAACGACTTCATTACCTAAAATTTCTTCAAGCTGCTCAAGTGTTACATCATCTAAGAATATAAGCTCGTCAGCTTTTAACATACTTCTTGTTATATAAAGAGTTTCTCCTCTTTCTTTACCTTCTGTCTGTTTAATAATATCCTGAGCTGTTATAAGCCCTGAAACTGTGATTGTTTCTCCCCAGAATTCATTTACTATTCTGTAGACATTTATCTTAACCTTAGGGAATTTTTTCATTATAAGCTCTGCCATACTGTTTATAAACTCGTACGCAGACTTCCCTGTAGCTATTGAAACAGTCTTTTCTCTAACATCGTAATCATCTGGAAGCTCAGCAAGATAATTCTCTATCTCTGTTCCAAGCTTTCTTATCATACCTACACCGTCTTCAAACTGAAGGAATCCTTCATAAGAATCGTAGTCAGGTATTTCTCTATTTGCAATTATATAGAACTCATCTGACATAAATGCAAATCTTGAGCCAAATTTTTCTAGGCATTTTTCCTGAAGTCCTTCAACTAAATCTAGTGCCTCATTAGCTGTTTTTTCGTTGAATATTTCAAGATGAGGTAAATGATCTCTGTATCTAGTTACCCCAACTGGAACTATTGCAACACTATTTACATTTGGATAAAGATTAGATAAATCTGTTATAGTTCTTTCTAATTCCTTTCCATCATTTACGCCTGGGCATAAAACTATCTGGCAGTTCATAGTTATTCCTGCCTCAGCTAGTCTTTCCATTATACTGTATAATCTTCCAGCGAATCTATTTGTAATCATTCTCTGTCTTAACTCTGGGTTAGTAGTATGGACAGATATATTTATCGGACTAATTCTATATCTTATTATATCCTCTATATCCTGCTCGCTCATATTTGTAAGAGTTACGAAGTTTCCCTGTAGGAATGATAGTCTTGAATCGTCGTCTTTAAAGTATAAAGTTTCTCTCATTCCCTTTGGAAGCTGGTCTATAAAGCAGAACATACACTTATTTCTGCAACTCTTTGCTTTATCTATAATAGGGTTAGTAAACTCTAATCCTAGTTCTTCGTCGTAATCTTTCTCTATCTCGTATACCACTCTTTCTCCGCTCTTAGTCTGTATTTCAAGCTCGATATACTCGTCATCAGTTAAGAATCTGTACTGAATAATGTCCTTAACCTTTTCTCCGTTTACCGATATTAAAAGGTCACCGACTTCTATCTCCAACTCTTCCGCTATACTTCCTGGATATATTCTACTTATTATATTGTTCGAATTCTTTACATTAACTTCCACTTTGATATTCTCCTTCCTAAACTTGATTATCTCTCTAACTCAATTTATCAATTACAAAATATCAAATTTCAATCACGCTCTTAAAAAAAGTCATCACATATCATTTTATGATACCATTTTTAAAGAAAGTATTCAACTCTTTAAGAAAATTGTTCTTTCCATTTTCCTATAAATAAAAAAATTAAATATAAAAAATGGGCTGTTGTATAATACAACAACCCACAAATATTAATCTCTTTTAATTGGAATTCTTACAGTAAATGTACTTCCCTTTTCTAATTCACTTTCAACAGAAATAGTTCCTCCAAGGTTCATCGCTATATGTTTTGTTATAGCAAGTCCAAGACCTGTTCCTCCTATTTCTCTACTTCTAGCTTTATCTACTCTATAAAATCTCTCAAATATTCTTGCCTGATCTTCTTTTGGTATTCCCATACCTGTATCAGATACCTTTATTACAGCGTCATCTTTATCTGCAAATATTTTTACATTAACATTTCCATTTTCTGGAGTATATTTTATAGCATTGTCAACTAAGTTTAATATTATCTGTTTAACATAATCTGCATTTGCCGCTATTTTTATAGTTTCATCTGCATCGCAATTTAACGAAATATTTTTCGTTCTTGCAGATATCATTAGCATATCCTCTACTCTTCTATATACAGAGTACAAGTTTATAGCTTCTTTTTCTTCTTTTTTATCATTTTCTATAAATGATAAGGTAAGTATATCCTCGATAAGTCTTCTAAGTCTATTTGCTTCCCCGTCGATTATAGTTAAAAATCTATTTCTAGTTTCTTTATCTATATTTTCGTTTAACTTCAATGTTTCAGCAAATCCACTTATAGATGTAAGAGGAGTTTTTAACTCGTGGCTGACATTTGCCACAAAGTCTTTTCTCATATTTTCTGCTCTTACTCGTTCTGAAATATCTTCTATATTTACTATAGAACCTATTACGATGCTTTTATTATTTTGAAGGTATACAGGGTCTAGTTTTATTCTTAAAAATCTTCCATCTTCCATGTTTATGATAGTTTTTTCATTTACTTTTGACCCCATAAACATCATTATCTGTTTTAGAATTAAATTATTTCTAATAGCAAATGATATATTTCTTCCCTCTACCATTACCTCTTTAGGGCAATTTATCATCTTCTTAGCTTCGTCATTTATTAGAAGGATATTTCCCTCTATGTCTATTGCAAGTATACCATTTGATATACTTTTTAATATCGATCTCAGCTGCAAGTTTTTATATTCAAGTTCGTCAAATGTATTGTACAAACTTTTTATCATTTCGTTGTAGTTTTTAGCAAACTCCCCAAGCTCGCCATTTCCACCTAAATCCATTCTGGCATGGTGCTCATTATTACTTACTCTTTTAGAAACATCTATAATCTCTCTAAGATATTTTCTTACGTTTATTGCATATCTAGCAGAAACTATAGCTATTACTACAGAGATAAGTGTAACTATCAATTCTATATTAATTGGATCCATCTATATACACCTCCCAGTTAGTCTATTTTATATCCAACACCTCTTATTGTTTCGATATATTTTTCATCTGCTCCAGCTTCTTCTAATTTTTTTCTAAGATATCTTATATGTACGTCTACAGTTCTAGTTTCGCCATAGTATTCATATCCCCATATCTCATCTAATAGGAAGTTTCTTGAAAGAACCTTTCCTCTATTTTTAAGAAGTAGCTTTAGAAGCTCAAATTCTTTTAATGTCAAATCCACTTTTTTATCGTTTATTTTAACTTCATGTTTTGTAAGGTTTAGTTTTAAATTTCCTGCTGTTAGTTCTTCACTTTCCTTACCTGTGTTCATTCCATATCTTCTCATAACAGAAGTTATTCTCGCTAAAAGCTCTTTTATACTAAATGGTTTTGTTATATAGTCATCAGCACCAACTTCTAGCCCTTCCACTTTATCGTCTTCCATATTTTTAGCTGTAAGCATTATAACAGGAATTTTCTTTAAATCTGCATCCTGTCTAATTTTCTTTAACACTTCTATTCCACTTATATTTGGCAGCATCCAGTCTAAAAGAATTAAATCTGGTTTTTCCTCTTTTGCTTTTATAAATCCGTCAAATCCATCATATGAATATATTGTTTTGTATCCAGATGTTTCTAAGTTAAATCTAAGTAACTCAACTATATGCATCTCATCGTCTATTATCAAAACTTTCTCACTCACTACAAACACCTCTCCTATCCTCTAACCGTTTACTTCACTATAATTTTATCTGAACAATAGTACCTATTCTTTTATCAGTCTTGTTGTCCTTTCTATATGAATAGAATTTATCATTCTGACAAGATGTGCAAATGTTAAGATTCTGTATATTTTCTTTCTTAACACCGCATTTTTCAAGTAAATAACTATTAATTTTTGTTAAATCTATATGAAATCTGTCCTCTTTTATTATATAGAATTTAAAGTCTTTGTTTGTAACGATTGTGTTAAATTTATCCACTAGTTCTTTAGATACCTCATAACAGCACGGACCTATTGCAGGACCTATGATTGCGACGATATCTTCAGGATTTGAGCCAAAATTATTTAACATAGATTTAATGGTTTTAACAACTATCTCTGCATAAGTTCCTCTCCAACCAGCATGTATATCAGCGATTATTTTCCTTTTTTTATCTACCAAAACTATTGGAACACAGTCTGCAGTATATATCATAAGTGGAACATCTTGGATATCTGTTATCATTGCATCGGCTTCTTTCGTAACCCCAATATCTTCACTTTTTATAATTCTTACAATATCAGAATGAATCTGCTTACAATCTGTTAAATTCTCATAATTTAATCCACATCCAGATAAAACAGTCTTCATATCATCAGAATTCTTGGCATCGTATTTTCTTTCAGTTATTACAACCTTAGCAAATCCACCATCATTAAAATTTATTTCCTTAACTATGCAATCATTTATATTAGCTTTACAATTTTCCATAAACTTATTCTCCTTTTTCTGTAAGAATATTCTTTAGCTCATTTACAAATGTATTTATATCCTTAAACTGTCTATACACCGAAGCAAATCTTATATACGCAACCTCGTCTAAATCCTTCAAACTATCCATCACAATCTCACCGATAACATTTGACTCCACTTCTCCTGTGTACTTTCTATTAATTTCATACTCAACCTTTGACACTATCTTCTCTATATCTTCAACAGAAACAGGTCTCTTCTCACACGCCTTCATTATACCACGCTTAACCTTTCCTCTATCAAAAACTTCCCTAGCATCATCCTTCTTTATAACCATTATAGGCGTTGTCTCTATCTTTTCATATGTAGTAAATCTCTTCTTACACTCTTCACATTCTCTTCTTCTTCTAATTGTATTTGAATCTGTATGTCTAGAATCGACAACCTTTGACTCTCTAAAACCACAAAATGGACACTGCATATCTCTCTTTCCTCCATTTTTTTAATTATACTTAATTCTTTTTTTACTATAGATAATTGTTTATACTATCATAACACTAATTCAACATTTGTCAACTCTTTTGAATATAAAAAGAAAAGGTAGCTAATTATCGCAGACAGATTTTATCCTTGTAAAAGTATAAGAAATAATTATCGTTCCAGGCTTCGGCGTTTCACCCTTTTATGTAACACATTTAAAAGTTGTGAAACGCCTGCAGATTGTCACTGATAATTTTATTTCTTATACTTTTTTTCAAGAATATCAATTTACTGCGCTAATATAGATACCTTTTCTTATTTACAAATCTTCAGTCGTAAGCAAAGTAATTCGCAAGCGAATTATAAAATGTTTATATATTTAGTTTATTATAATATATATCACATACTGTTACCGGAGGTTCTACTCTTTTGCTAGATGTAGACGGACTGGCGCTGATTTTTTGCGGCTTGCCTTTTGGCTCGGGAATTTTAAACTCGACAATGCAGCTCGACTGCCTGGAGAGGAGGAGATAGTTAATTCCCGAGCACTAAAAAAGGCTAACGCAAAATATTGCGTCAGCCCGTATATACTACTTATTTTCTTTTTCTTCTATTTCTTATAAATGAAGGTATTTCCATGTCTTCATCTACATCTATCTGAGGTTCAGAAACTGCTTTTGTTATTGATGGAGCTTCTTCTACAACAGTTGATTCAACTGTTGCCACCTCTTTATTTAATTCTTCTTTTATTATTTTTCTAGTTTCTTTAGCAACCTTCTGCATATCAGGATCGAATCCAGTTGCTATAACTGTAACAGTTACTTCATCACCTAATTCTTCCTTAACATTAGCACCGAAGATTAAATCCACGTCTTCGTGACAAGATTCGTAGATTATGTTTGAAGCTTCGTTTATTTCAACTAAGCTTAGGTCTAATCCACCAGAGATGTTAAGTATAACTCCTCTTGCACCAACTATTGAAGTTTCAAGAAGTGGAGATTCTATAGCCTGTCTTACAGCTTCTATAGCCTTGTTGTCGCCTTTAGCGCTACCTATACCTATGTGAGCAAGACCTTTATCTCCCATTATTCTCTTAACATCGGCAAAGTCTAAGTTTATTATACCAGGAACTTTTATAAGTTCTGATACTGACTGTATAGCCTGTCTTAAAACATCATCCGCTATAGAGAATGCCTGAAGCATAGATGTATTTTTCTGAACAACCTGAAGTAATCTATCATTAGGTATAGTTATAAGAGTATCGACTTTACTCTTTAACTCTTCTATACCAGTTTCAGCCTGTTTCATTCTTTTTCTACCTTCAAAAGTAAATGGTTTAGTAACTACACCAACTGTTAGTTTTCCCATTTCTTTAGCTAACTGAGCGATAACTGGAGCAGCACCTGTTCCTGTTCCTCCACCCATTCCAGCTGTTATAAATACCATTTCTGAGTCTTCTAATAATTTTATTATTTCGTTTTTACTTTCTTCAGCAGCTTTTCTTCCAACTTCTGGATCAGCTCCTGCTCCAAGTCCTTTAGTTAATTTTTCACCGATCTGAACCTTGTATTCAGCTTTTGATCTACATAAAGCCTGTTTGTCTGTATTAACTGAAATAAAATCTACCCCATTTATTTTGGCATCAACCATTCCATCAACGGCATTACTTCCACCGCCGCCGACACCGACAACCTTTATTTTGACCCATTCTTCTAATTCTACGTCAAAGCCTAGCATCAATTCTCCTCCTTCTTTATCTCCAATATAATACATCTTATCATCTATTACATATAATTTTCGTCCATCATGAATCATACTTATAACTCGTATGATTATAAATTTCCATTATATTTACATTAATAGCTATAATACCATTTTACTTCTAAACATATACTTATTGCAAGTCAATTTTAACAATTATACAATAATTATGCAAAATTTTTAATAAATACAAATTTTTAATAAATACAAATTTTTATCACTTAAAAATGATATTACAGTCCTTTTTTAAATCAAATCTTTACGTTTTATTTAACTAATTCCTCAATTTCGTCATAAATTAATTTTATAGCTTCTGGTTTCCCAGCTTTTTTACTAGCTGCTGCCATATCTGATAATAGCGCTTCATCCCCCAGCATTTTAAACACAGCTTTATCTAATCTCTCAGGAGTAAGCTCTTTTTCTAATATCGCTATACCAGCGCCTTTTGCTTCTATACTTTTTGCATTGTATTCCTGATGATTTTCTGCAGTGTATGCTTTTGGTATTATTATAGATGGTTTTCCAAGTGCAGTTATTTCAGCTAAAGATATCGCTCCAGCACTTCCTATAACTATATCACTTGCAGCTAGACCATTTGCCATATCTTCTAAATAAGGCATTACTCTCTGGTCTTTGTTTAATTTTATATCTTTTATTTCTTCCATAAAGCTATCATAGAATCTCTTACCTGTAGCAAATATAAAAGCTACATCTTCTTTTACCATGTGTTTTATTACTTTTTTCATGGCTTTATTAATTGTACTAGATCCACCACTACCACCGTAGCATAGCACTAGTTTTTTATCCGGATCTATTCCAAGTTTTTTTCTAGCTTCAGTTTTATCAGCATCTAAAATTTCCTGTCTTACTGGGTTTCCAACGAATTTTAGTTTATGCTGACTAGCTTCTGGGAATCTTGCATGAGAATCCTCAAAACTAGTAAGTACCTTTGTAACTGTTTTTGATAATATTTTATTTGTAACACCTGGGAATGAGTTCTGCTCGTGAACTACACAAGGTATTTTTTTAATAGACGCGTTAAATAGTACAGGACCACTTACATATCCACCTGTACCTATTACAACATCTGGTTTGAATGTTTTTACTATTTTCTTAGTCTGATGAAGACCTTTCATCAGTTTAAATACTCTTTTTACATTTTCTAAATCTACTTTTCTCTTAAATCCCTGAACAGTAACGGTTTCTAATCTATATCCATATTTTGGCACTATCTCAGATTCTATTCCGTTCTTTGTCCCAACAAAAAGAATTTCTGCATCTGGATTATTACTTTTTATTTCATTAGCTATGGCTATTGCTGGATAGACATGTCCTCCAGTTCCGCCGCCTGATAATATTACTCTCATTTCTTGTCTCCTATTTTTTTCAATTTATATAACTCAGCAATGGTTAATTCATATTCCACCTATAATATTATATCAGATTAACAATTTTTTTGAACTCTTCTTTATAAGTTTATACTATTTTCGTTAAAATTTATTAATTTCTTATAATTTTACTCATAATTTTTTAAGCAAAATAAAAAAATTTAAAACTTATAAAATTTCTTTCTCAAAAAAAATAAAAAAATACTGCCATAGAACACCTTTAAAAGGTGTTCTTATGACAGTACCTT
>UQCY01000053.1 GCA_900539645.1 uncultured Clostridium sp.
CTTTTGGATATGACAACGTTCTTTATAAAAAAGATATAGAAGGTAGTTTAGCACATGTATATATGCAGGTGAAATGCGGACTTTTAACAGAAGAAGAAGGAAAGGCTATAACTGATGGACTTGTTGGAATACTTGAGGATATAGAGAGTGGAAAACTACCACTTGATGGAAACTACGAAGATATTCACACATTCACAGAAGCTAATCTTATAGAAAGAATTGGAGAAACAGGAAAGAAATTACACACAGCAAGAAGTAGAAATGACCAGGTAGCTGTAGATATGAGATTATATGCAAAAGAAAAAGGTGCAGAAATAGCAGATCTTACAGCTATGTTGAAAGATACAATAAAAGCAAAAGCAGATGAAAATCCATGTATAATGCCTGGATACACTCATCTACAGAGAGCACAGGTTGTAACATTTAAACATCATTTAATGGCGTATCACAGCATGTTTTCAAGAGATGAAAATAGACTTAGAAATGCTCTTGAAATATTAGATGAATGTCCTCTAGGGTGTGGTGCACTAGCTGGTACAACTCACGATATAGATAGAGAAATAACTTCAGAAAAATTAGGATTCAAAAAACCAGTAGACAACTTTATGGACGGTGTAAGCGATAGAGATTATTTATTAGAACTTATGTCAGATTTCTCAATAATAATGATGCACCTAAGTAGATTAAGTGAAGAATTGATACTATGGAGCTCACAGGAATTCAAATTTGTTGAAATAGACGACTTATATTCAACAGGAAGCTCAATAATGCCTCAGAAGAAAAATCCAGATGGTGCAGAACTTATAAGAGGTAAAACTGGAAGAGTGTATGGAAACTTATTCTCACTATTTACAGTAATGAAAGGAATTCCTCTAGCTTATAATAAAGACATGCAGGAAGATAAAGAAGGATTCTTTGATAGTGTAAGAACTCTTGAAATGTGCTTAGAAATAATGGCTAGAATGATAGAAACTCTAAAAGTTAGAGATGATAACATGAAAAAAGCTGTAAAAGGTGGATTTTTAAATGCGACAGAAGTTGCAGATTATCTAGTTAAAAAAGGAACTGCATTTAGAGATGCACATGGAATTGTTGGAAACATAGTAATCTACTGTGAAGACCATGATAAAGCAATAGAAGAATTAACATTAGAAGAATTAAGCCAGTTCTCAGATGTATTTGATGAGGAAATATACGACTTCATAGATTATGAAAACATATTAAACAAAGGAATCAAAAAGAACTTAAAATAAGTAAAATAAATGGGCTGTTGCAGATTTTGCAGCAGCCCATGTTTTATTTTATTTCTTTCTTGGTTTACCTGTATCCTTTTTTATAGTCTTATCTTTTGATTTACTTGCTTTTTTCTTTTTCTTCATCCGAGCTTTTTGTTTTCTTTTAAATCTTCTATAATATTTTTTTACTAGCTTGTAAGCAAGTAAAATTAAAAATGCTATAATAGCAATTTTTAGAATAGTTAAAAGAAGTTTAAAGAAAGTATTTTCTGTTATAGCAGCAAACTTGCTAGTAACATCATTTTTAGCAACTAAATCTATAGTCTTAAATTTATCGCCATTCTTATAAATATAGAACTCCCCAACTTTATCTCCGGCGCTTAACGGAAGAGAAGTATCCTGTAAATCAGTTTTGAATGTATACTCATCTGTAACAGTCTGTCCCTCAGGAAGTACTACAGTAAAGCTTTCTTTTGGCTGATACATAAGCTTTTTCTGTTTAGAGAACCACTTTCTCTTAGTATCTACATAGTCAGCTTTATCCATTATTGTAAATGAATCGTAGTTTTCAAATCCGTAGTCTATTAATGTTCTAGAATCTACATAAATTCCTTCGTTAGTTGAATTAAATACTGCAGAGATAATTCTCTGATTGTCTTTAACAGCACTTGTTAGAAGACATTTACCAGCAGCATTTGTAAATCCTGTCTTTATACCATCTACAATATCGTATTTTATATCTATTCTCTTACCTTTATATGTTATCTTTTGGTGAGAAGTAAGGAATTTATTAGAGTTTGTATAAACTCTTTCGTGAGGATACTGTTTAGTAGGCTTGAATTTTACTGATTTAGTAGCTACGATTTCTCTAAATACTGAATCAGACATACATTTTCTAGCTATTAAAGCCATATCCTTTGCAGTTGTGTAGTGGTTTTCATCAGGCAATCCATTTGGATTGTTGAAGTGAGTACCAGTACATCCTATTGCCTCTGCTTCTTTATTCATTAAATCTGCAAATTTTGGTATAGAGCCGCTTACATGTTCAGCCAAAACATATGCGACGTCATTGCAAGAATGAACCATTAGAGCTGTAAGTAGTTCTTTTACTGTAAAAGTTTCTCCTTTTTTAAGGAACATACTAGATGGCTCTATGTAAGGAAGGTCGCCTATAGTTATTTTTTCGTTCAAATCTGGAACATGTTTTATAACCAAATAAGCTGTCCACGCCTTTGTAGTAGAGGCAGGGTAAATTTTTACGTTTCCATTTTTCTGATAAAGAACTTTACCAGTTTCATAATCCATTAAAACAGCACTTTTAGCTTCTAAATTTACTACCTTTTGATCAGCAAATACACTTCCTATTGATGTAAAAACTGATGCAAATACTAGTAAGAAGGCTATTAATACTGAAGATATTTTTTTCATTTAAAAAACCTCCGAAAATTTCAAATATACTTTTTTAGTATAACACAGTTGTGTCAATAATAGAAATGAAAGGAGTGATAAGAATGGAAAAAAATAAAAAAACACTTATCTTCGCAGCGATTGTGATAGGTCTTTGCGCAATAGCTGGAGTAAAAATTTTTGAAAGTGAGGGAAATGCAAGATATGAGATTGCTCAGAGTGAGGAAATTGAAAAAGAAAGTACAGATCCAAAACAGAGTAACGACACTTCTCAGAACACAAACAATTCTCCAACTACAGAGGTAACTGTATATATAAGTGGAGCTGTAAAAACAGAGGGTGTTGTAACTATGAGCTCAGAAGACAGATTATCTGATGCGATAAAAGTAATGGGCGGCATTGTTGAAGGTGCTGATATGAATGCTATAAACCTTGCAGAAAAGTTAGTAGATGGAAAACATTATGTAATTCCAAAACAAGGTGAACAAATTCCAGTTGATGTAAATGCAGGTGGAGGAACATCTGGAGGAGCTGCACAAACAGCGGGAGGAAATGCACAGGGACAAGGTGGACTTGTGAATATAAATACCGCAACTTTAGAGCAATTAGATACACTTCCTGGAGTTGGGGAGGCAACTGCAAACAAAATAATAACCTACAGAGAAGAAAATGGTGGATTTAAAACTATTGAGGATTTAAAAAATGTAAAAGGTATAGGAGATAAAAAATTTGAAGATATGAAAAGCAGTATATGCGTGTAGAAATAGTATTGTAAATCTTTAATAAGTCTATAGTTTTTTTATTAGGATTTGGAGAATTTATCTATTATACGAGATAAAAAAATATTGCCATTAAAAGATATTTGTTAAAAATGTAAGATAAAATAAGAATAAAATTAAAAAAATAAATTTATTAAAAAATTCAAAAAAGCTAGTTTGATTAAAAAAATCAAGCTAGCCTTTTATTTTGTAGATGAAGCTTAATTAATTATATATAAAACGTAAAAAATATGTTAATATAATAGTGCGAACTTATTAGAAAAAACGATAGATATAAATAAAAAAACAATAAATGCCTTATATAGAATTTGAAGAAAAGAAAAATATAAATAACGAAAAAATTTAAAAACAGGGGGAATTCAAGATGGCAAAAGAATATAAAAGACTAACAGAAATGACATCAGCAGGAGGGTGAGCTGCTAAAATAGGGCCAGAGGTTCTGGCTGACGTATTATCTCAGTTACCAAAAAATGACAACGAAAAAGTAGGAAACTTATTAGTAGGACTAGACACAGCAGATGACGCTGCAATATACAAATTAGATGATGAAAAAGCTCTAATACAGACATTAGACTTCTTCACTCCAATGGTAGACGATCCGTATATATTTGGACAGATAGCAGCGGCAAACTCATTATCAGACATATACGCAATGGGTGGAGAACCAATAGTTGCAATGAACATAGTTTGCTTCCCATCTTGCCATGATATGCAGGTACTTGCAGAAATATTAAAAGGTGGATTTAGTAAAGTTAAAGAAAGTGGTGCATTACTAGTTGGTGGACACACAGTAGACGACAAAGAACCAAAATACGGATTATCTGTATCAGGATTAGTTCATCCAGATAGAGTACAGGCTAACTCAACTGCAAAACCTGGAGATAAATTAATACTTACTAAACCAGTTGGTACAGGAATACTTTCAACAGCTATGAAAGAAGATTTAGTATCTCAGGAAGTAGTAGACAAAGTAATAGAAACAATGGTACATCTAAACAAATACGCAGCTATGAGTGTTAACAAATTTGAAGTACATTCAATAACAGATATAACAGGATTCGGATTATTAGGACATGCTATGGAAATGGCTAAAGCATCAGATGTAACAATAGAAATAGATTCTAAAAATGTACCTATATTAGATGGTGCAATAGAAATGGCTCAGATGGGTATAGTTCCATCAGGAGCATATAACAATATGGGATACATACAGGACGATGTTATGAAGGATGAAAGTGTACCAGAAAGTGTAGAAGATTGTCTATACGATCCTCAGACATCAGGTGGATTACTGGTTGCAGTTAGAGCTGATCAGGCAGATGATATAGTAAAAGACATGCTTGCAAATGGATCAATAGTTGCAGAAGTAATAGGTGAAGTTAAAGAAAAATATGAAAACGGAAAATACATACATGTGATATAATCAAATAAGGGAAAACAATATCTAAATATTAAAAAGAAAGAGTGGTCAGGTTGAATAAAAAAGAATTATTTAAAATGCTTCCTTCAGTAGATGAAGTATTATCACAGAAAGAAATAGAAGAATTAATAGAAAAATATCCAAGAAGCATAGTTCTTGAATCTATAAGGGAAGTAATAGATATAAATAGAAAGACAATAGTCGCTATAAAAACAGAAGAAGAAGCTGAAAAATTCTCTCTTACTATGGAAAAAGTAATAGAAGAAACAGAAAAAAAAGCAAGAGATAATTACGCTCTTTCTTTAAAGAAAGTAATAAATGGAACAGGAACAGTTCTTCACACAAACTTAGGTAGATCTTTAATAAGTGAAAAAATTAAAGATGAAATATGGACAGCAGCTTCAAGATACTCAAACCTTGAATACGATTTAGAAAAAGGTGAGAGAGGATCAAGATATGTTCATTTAACTGATATGATAAAAAGATTAACTGGAGCAGAAGATGTTTTAGTAGTAAACAACAATGCTGCAGCAGTCATGCTTGTTCTTAGCACAATGGCTAAAGGTGGAGAAGCTATCGTATCAAGAGGGGAACTTGTTGAAGTTGGTGGATCATTTAGAATACCGAGTGTTATGGCTCTTAGTGGGGCTGACCTAGTTGAAATAGGAGCTACAAACAAAACACATCTAAAAGATTACGAAGAAGCTATAACAGAAAACACAAGAGCACTTATGAAAGTTCATACAAGTAACTACAGAATAATGGGATTCACAGAATCAATATCTGTTGCAGAGCTTGTTGAATTAGGTAAAAAATACGACCTACCAGTAATAGAAGATTTAGGTAGTGGTGTATTTATAGACTTATCTAAATACGGTTTAGAATATGAGCCAACTGTACTTGACTCAATACACCGGGGTGCTGATATAGTAACATTCAGTGGAGATAAAATGCTTGGTGGAGCACAGGCAGGTATAATAGTAGGTAAAAAGAAATACATATCTGCAATGAAGAAAAACCAGTTAACAAGAGCGCTAAGAGTAGATAAACTTACAATATGTGCACTTGAAGCAACACTTAGAATGTACTTAGATGAAGAAGAAGCAGTTAAAAACATACCTACATTAAATATGATAACAATGCCTATGGAAGAATTAGAAAGAAAAGCTAATCTTTTATATGCAGAAATAGAAAAATTAAACCTAGATGCTGATGTTCATATAGAAGAATGTTTATCTCAGGTTGGTGGAGGATCTATGCCTCTTGAAACAATGAAATCTAGAGGAATAGCAATAACTCCAAACAATATGAACGTATCTACATTAGAAAGAAAGCTAAGACTTAGCGATTCTCATATAATAGCTAGAGTTTATGATAATAAATACGTTCTTGATGTTAGAACTATATTCGAAGACGAGTTTGCAGATGTAGCTAATGAGCTTAAATTAGCTTTTATGTAATTTAGTTGTAGCTCGGATTCGAAATTAGGAGGAAATAAATATGAAACACATTATAGTAGGGACTGCCGGACATATAGACCATGGTAAAACAACACTTATCAAGGCTTTAACTGGTAGAGAAACAGATACCCTTGATGAAGAGAAAAAAAGAGGTATTTCGATAAATCTAGGATTTACTTTCTTCGACTTACCTAGTGGAAAGAGAGTAGGAATAGTAGACGTTCCTGGACATGAGAAATTTATAAAAAACATGCTAGCTGGAGCATCTGGGCTAGATATGGTAATGCTTGTTGTTGCAGCTGATGAAGGTGTAATGCCACAGACAGTAGAGCATATAGATATACTATCATTCTTAAATATCAAAAATGGTCTAATTGTATTAACTAAGAGCGATATGGTAGAAGAAGAATTCAGAGAATTAGTTAAAGAAGATATAAAAGAAAGAATGAAAGGTACATTCCTTGAAAATGCAGAAATATTAGAAGTTGACTCTGTATCTAAGAGAGGTATACCTGAGCTTATTCAGAAATTAGACGATATGAGTGAGCAGATAGAAGAAAAGAATGAAAACTCACCAGCAAGACTTAATATAGATAGAGTATTTACAATAAAAGGTCATGGTACTGTTGTTACAGGTACTCTTCTTGAAGGTAAGATAAGCGTTGATGATGATTTAGTTGTATATCCAGAAAACCTAAAAGCTAAAATAAGAAGTATTCAGGTTCATGGTGAAGATGAAAATACTGCTTATGCTGGACAGAGAACAGCTATAAATATATCTAATGTTAAAAAAGACGAGATTGGAAGAGGAGATGTACTTGCAGCTCCAGATTCACTTGAAGAGTCTATGATGCTAGATGTTAAAATGAATATAATCAAGCATGTAGATAAGACTTTAAAACATTGGGATAGATTAAGATTATACCATGGAACAAGAGAAATTCTTTGTAGAGCAGTTCCTCTTGATAAGGAAGAGATTGCTCCAGGAGAAAGTGGGTTTGTTCAGTTAAGACTTGAAGAAAGTATAGTATCTAAAAAAGGAGATACTTTTGTTGTTAGAAGTTATTCACCAATGGCAACAATAGGTGGTGGTGTTATAATAGATGCTTCACCTAAGAAACATAAGAGATTTGATGAAGATGTAATAGAAACTCTAAAAGTTAAAGAAAAAGGTGAACTTCACGACATACTTGAAGAGTATTTAAAACACAACTCTAAAAATTATCCTACAGTTAAGGATATGATGAGTTATAGTGGTGCTCATGAAGAGGATATAAGAAAAGCTTTAGATAAATTATCTGGAGAAGGTAAGATATTTGTGATTGGAAATATGTATATACATACTAATCACTATAAGAAATTATCTGAAAAGGTAAGTGATCTTCTTGCAGATTACCATAAACACAATAGATTAAAACCAGGTATGTTAAAGGAAGAGTTGAAGTCTAAGGTTGAGAGCAAGTTTAAACCTAAGGAATTTGATATAGTTCTTGCTGCATTTGAAGGCGATGGAGTGATTAAGATTGCTGGAAATGTTGTTTCTTTAAAAGATTTCGAAGTTGTTTTCAATGAGAAACAGAAGGAAAATAGAAATAGAATGCAGAAGATGTTAAAGAAATGTGGCTTTGAGTCTGTTTTAACTATAGACGAGGTGACAGGTAAGGATGTTAGAGCTAAAGAGGTTCTAGATGCTATGATAGGTGATACTGTTGCTATTCTTGGTGATGGATATATTATGGATATGGAGACTTATGATAAGGCTAAGAAGATGCTTGTTGATTATATTAATGAGCATGGAGAGATTACTCTTGGTGAGTATAGAGACTTGATTGGATCAAGTAGAAAAAATTGTATGATAATATTAGAAAGTTTCGATAGAAATAGGATAACAAAGAGAATCGAAAATAAAAGGGTTCTCGTATAATAAAAAGGCAAGAAGGTACACTTCGTTCCTGGCTTCGACGATTTCTTCGTCTAGCTCGAACTTTGTTCGAGGCTAAAGACGAAATCGTCTGCAGATAGTCACTGAAGTTGTACCTTTCTTGCCTTTTTTCATAGGGAACCCTTTTTATTTCGATTCCTTGTTGTTATTAGGAAAGAGGAAGAAGTATGCTTTTGCTCCAGGTGGCAAGCCAATTGTCGCTACAAGCATACATTCTTCCTCTTTTTTGTGTTGGAAACCATTTTTGTTTTGATTTGAAGTTTGTTTATGTAGTAAAATATATGTAATATAAAATATTATTTTGGGAGGTGTTAGTTATATGGTTCAGTATAAGAGTTTAGAAAATACTAGTTTAGAAGAAATTCATAAGACTTTTATTGAGGCATTTTCAGATTATGAGGTTGATATGAATTTACCTTTTGATACTTTTAAAGGTCTTTTAAGAAGAAGAGGATATGACGCGAGTGTTTCCATTGGAGCCTTTGATGATGAAAAGTTAGTTGGATTTCTTCTTGATGGTTTTAGAGAATGGAATGGAAAGATGTATACCTACGATACGGGAACTGCCATTTTCAGAGAGTATAGAAATAAAGGTATAACAACTGAAATGTTTGAGAGAAATATGGAATTATTAAGAGAAAAAGATGCAAGCGGATATATTTTAGAAGTATTGAAAGGAAACGAATCAGCTATACATCTTTATAAAAAGCAAGGATTTAATGTTGTAAGAGAATTTGATTGTTTTGTTCTTAAAGATAAAAATATTAAAAGAGAAGATAAGTTTAAAATAGTTAGTGTAGATGGAATCAACGATATTGAATGGAAAAATTTTGAAAGATTTTGGGATTTTAAACCATCTTGGCAAAATTCTATAGATTCTGTAAAAGCTGATAAAAATACTTTTGAGTACTCTGTAGTTGTTCTAGATGATAGAGTAGTTGGGTATGGAATAATGGATCCATCTACAGGTGATATTTTACAGATTGCAGTAGATAAGGATTTTAGAAAAAGAGGAATTGCTAAAGAGATAGTTGCGTATTTTTTAGATAAAAGTAAAATTGGCAGCGTTAAGGTGTCTAATGTGGAATCTACTTGTAAGAGCATGGAAGAATTTTTGGAAAAAATCGGATTTGAATTTACAGTATCTCAGTATGAAATGGAATTTATTATATAGTTATTTAATAAAAGATATTATTTTATAACAAAGAAATGGTTTGAATGATAAAATTTAATAAATCAATGATACTACAAAAATTATTTTAAGAAAAATATGAATTTAATGTAAAATAATAAGGTTTGCACAGTAATTTATATAGAATAAATATGTGCATATATTAACTTTTTTGTTTTTTAAGGAATTTGTTAAAAACGGTTGATTGATATTATTAATTTGATATAATTTTAGTATAAACATTACTAATTTTGTATCAAGGGAGTTGACAGTTATGTTAGTTGTTTGGGAAAATCTTGAGACAGACAGACAGACAGACAGACAGACAGACAGACAGAGTAGTTTAATGTCTTTTTCTTTTGATGTACAAAATTACATAAAATTAGAAATTAAGCACAGAAATATTTTATTCAGATAGAATATAGTTTTCTGTGCTTTTTTTGTTGCAATTTTTAAATGTATTAAAATCGTATAGTTATATAAATCGTATTATAAGCGCATTATAAAAATAATCAATATACAAAATATAATAACAAAATGGAGGGGATTGCAAATGAAAGCAAATAAATATATAGCTACAATAATGGCTACAACTATGGTTGCAAGTTCTGTTGGAGTAGTTGGTGCTCAGGAAAGACAGATTGAAACTATAATAGGTAAAAATAGAATAGAAACAGCTATAAAAATATCTCAAGAAGGATGGAAGAGTGCAGAGACAGTAATACTTGTAAATGACTCTGCAATACCAGATGCATTAACAGCAACTCCTCTTGCATTTGCTAAAAATGCTCCAATACTTTTAACAGGAAAAGATGGATTAAACAAAGCAACAGCAGAAGAAATCAAGAGATTAGATGCAAAAGATGTAATAATGATAGGTGGAGATGCAGTATTATCTTCTAATGTAGAAAAAGATCTTAAAGCTTTAAACGTAAAAGTAGACAGAATAAAAGGTGCTACAAGAGAAGAAACAGCATTAGCAATAGCTAAAAGATTAGATGGAATAAAAGACGTATCTGAAATAGCAGTAGTAAATGGTACAAATGGTCTTGCAGACGCAGTATCTGTAGCAGCTGCAGCGGCTGAAAGAAATATGCCAATACTTCTTGCAAATCCTAAAAAAGGATTAGCTATATCTGAAAAATTCATAAAAGATGAAAATATAAATATATCATATATAATTGGTGGAAAAACTGTATTACCAGATAAATTAGTATCTAAACTACCTGGAAAACAGAGAATAGAAGGACTAGACAGAAAAGACACTAATGCAAAAGTAATAGAAAAATTCTATACAGGTAAAGAATTAGACAATGTGTACTTAGCAAAAGACGGAATGGGAGATTCTGGACAGTTAATAGATGCTTTAGCAGTTGGAGCACTTGCAGCTAAAAATGGAGCACCAGTACTTATAGCTTCTAAAAAATTAAGTGAAAAACAGATAGATGTAATAAATACTAAGAGAATAGACACAATAACTCAAGTTGGTGGTAATGGTAATGAAAAAGCTTTCAGTGAGTTAAAAGAAATAGAAAAAGAAGTAGTAATAAAGGTAAAATCTGAATTAGAACTTCAAGAAGCACTAGATAAGGCAAATGCTAATGATATCATAGAAATAGAAGAAGGTGTAAACATTTCTAATGATATGACTTTATCTACAAATAATGCGATACAGATATATGTAAAGGGAGAATTAAAAGGAGAAGTAACAGTTAAAACTCCTAATGCAGATATTAAAAATAGTGGAACTATAGGCACATTGGTTGTAGAAAATGGTAAAAATACAACAGTCACAAATAGCTATTCTGGAAAGATAGATAAAGTTGAGATAGATTCAAGTTCTGAAAATGTTAAAGTTGAAAATAATGGAACAATAACAGAGATAGAAAATAATGCTAAGGGAACAGAAATAGAAAACTATGGAACTATTTCAAAACCTATAACAGGAACAACTACTCCAGAAGTTGATGGAAATAAGCCAGGTGGTGGTAGTTCTGGTGGTTCTTCATCAGGTGGAGGAACAGTAATAGAAGGAATCTATGTCACAGATGAAGAAACATTA
>UQCY01000054.1 GCA_900539645.1 uncultured Clostridium sp.
TTTGTTTTTTATTTTCTTGCCCTCTCTCAAGGACAAGTATTATAATATCAGCTTTTACATTTTACGTCAACACTTTTTTCAAATTTTTTTAAAAAACTTTTTATAATATCAATTTTTTTAAAAGTTCTTTCTTTATTTCCATAAAATTTACATCACTTAATATATCTATATTTCTTGGTCTTTCAAACTCCATATCTATTATTTCTACAATTCTTCATGAGTTTTTACTTAGCACAACTACTCTATCCTCCATTTATAAGCATATTTTTATTAGATATATTTATATTTATAAATAAATATATTATCTTTTGGGATAAATGAATGTAAATTTAAGTCATTAAATATATAATATGTAGTATAATAATATCTATACGTTTGAGTATTTTTAAATATTATCGTTAAAATGTATTTATCGATATAACAAATGTAAATAAATATAATTTAAATTAACGGACTAAATTTAACTGTTTGAAAAGGAGGAATTGTTTTGAGTTTCAATTATGTAAGAGAACCTGGCAATGGATTCACTCACTTATTTGGTGCTATTTTGTCCTTTATTGGACTTCTAGCATTAGTTATTAAAACATCTATCGTAATGCCTACTCCATTAGCTATAGCCTCTGTGATAATTTTTGGAATAAGTATGATTCTTTTATATACAGCTTCTACTGTATATCATTTGGTTATTTCTTCAGATAAAGTTATCGCTTGGCTGAGAAAAATAGATCATTCTATGATATTCGTATTAATAGCTGGTTCATATGCACCATTTTGTATGATTTCATTAAAAGGCAATGGAGGATATGCTTTATTTGCAATAGTCAGCATTGCAGCTATAGCAGGTGTATGTTTTAAATTAATTTGGTTTAAATGCCCTCGTTGGATTTCTACAATTATATACATTGCGATGGGTTGGGTATCTGTAGCACTTGTAGTGCCTCTTTACCACGCACTTTCATTTAGTGGACTTATGCTACTTGTTGGAGGAGGACTTTTCTACACAATAGGTGCTGTAATATACGCTACTAAGCCAAAGTTTTTAGAATTTAAACATTTCGGTTTCCACGAAATTTTCCATATATTTATAATCCTTGGAAGTCTATGCCACTTCTTATGTGTATTCTTCTATGTTTTATAAATTATTGTATTGATATTTTATACTATCCATTGATATAATTAGTTGATATGTCTGAAAGATGTATCAACTATTTTTTATAAGGAGAAATATATGTCAAAAAAATTATCTAATAATACTCTATCAGCTTTTGCAACAGCTCTTCTTTGTACTATTTGGATGGTTATTGCAAATGCAACAGGTCTTTTAGGTTGGGCTGGTTTTGCAGGATGTACAGCTTACTTTGCTGGTCCTAAAAAAGGTGTTTCTGCACTTCCTCTTACTTTTGCTTGTGTTGGAAGTGGTGTAGCTTATGCATTAATATCAGTTCATTTAGGAAATCAAATAGACTTTGCTCAGATAGGTCTTGTATTTACATTTGTAACTACATTCCTTATGTGTGCAGGCGGAAAAATAGGTATAATATCATTCGTGCCAGGAGCATTCATGGGTTCATTCTCTACATTTGCAGCTGGTGGCGATTTTATGATAATACCATCTATAGCAGCTGGAATAATATTAGGACTATGCTGCGATACTTTAGGTAAAAAATTATGTGCTATGTTTGGCTCAGAAGAATAAATTAAACTAAAAAGAGGAGCTCGTTTCAAACGACCTCCTCTTTTTCATTGTTTTCTTTTTTGAATCTTAAATCTTAACTTTATATTTCATATTGATTTCGCACCACCAAAATCAATACTACAAACTCACTTAATATATTCCGATTTTCCTATTATTTTAATCGATTAATTTTATACTTATAATTTTATGTCTAAGCAAATATAAACTTCTATGCTATTTTTCATCTTTATCTGAATCGCCATTTACATATTTCTTGTATATACCCATTACTACGCCACTAAGTGCAAATAATGCTATAGCATTTGGTATAACCATCAGACCATTGAAACAGTCAGCTAACTGCCAAACTAATTCAACTTTTAATGTAGATCCAACTATTATAAATAATATAACTATTAAAGAATATATTTTTACTGCTTTCTGTCCGAATAAGTATTTTACGTTTATCCGTCCGAAGAAATGCCATCCAAGTATAGTAGAGAATGCAAAGAATAATAAACATACTGCTATGAATAAATCTCCACCACTACCAAAAGTATTTACGAAAGCTGTCTGAGTAAGTGCTATACCTTCTTTTCCTGAATCTAAAACACCACTAGTTAATATAGAGAATGCTGTTAAGTTTAGTATTATGAAAGTATCTATAAATACACTAACCATAGCTGTTAATCCCTGTTCATGAGGGTTTTTAGCTGCTGCTCTTGCATGTGCATGAGGTGTAGAACCCATACCAGCTTCATTAGAGAATAATCCTCTTGCTACACCGTAACGTATAGCTTCTTTTATAGATATACCAACTGCACCACCAAGTACTGCCTTTGGATTAAATGCTCCAACTATTATCATTTTGAAAGCTTCAGGAACTTCTGATATATTCATTCCTATTAAAGCTAAACTTCCTATTATATATACAAATGCCATTATAGGTACTATTTTTTCAACAACTGATGCTAATCTCTGTGTTCCACCTATAAATACAAATCCTGCTACTACAGCTATTAATAAACCAACTGTTATAGGAGGTATATTTATATTTCTACTTGCGAAAACTTCTGAGAATGCTGCACCTATTGAGTTTGACTGAACCATATTACCCATAAATCCAAGTGCTAATATTATTAATACTGAGAATGTTGCTGCTAAGACTTTACCAAATTTTCCTGTAAATGCAGCTCTGATGTAGTATACAGGTCCTCCTGTTACTTCGCCATCTACAACTGTTTTATATTTCTGAGCAAGAGTTGCTTCCGAATAAATTGTAGCCATTCCAAAGAATGCACTAAGCCACATCCAGAATATAGCCCCTGGTCCACCAGAAAGAAGTGCTGTAGCTGCACCAGTTAAGTTACCTGTACCAACCTGAGCTGCTATAGCTGTTGCTAATGACTGGAAAGGTGTCATTTCACCGTGTTCTTTCTTTTCACCGTTTAATTTTAGGTTACCGAACACTAATCTGAAGCCCTCTCCAAATTTTCTAACCTGTATAAATTTTAGTTTGAATGTGTAGTATATCCCAACTCCACATAAGATGAATAGTAGTAAGAAATTCCATAAGAATCCGTTTACGGCTACTACTACTTCTAATAGATTGTCTAAGAATAATTCCATGTTTTTACTCTCCTTTTCTTTTATTTTTTTGGAAATAAAAATAGAGCTGATATATCAGCTCCAAAAATAAGAGTAGAACATTTGCAAACAGACCTTAAAAATTTGATCTGCCTTACTGCTCTGTCCTTTTGCCTGAGAGATTTGCAAACTTAGTTTGTGTACACCTTCGGCGCCCCTTTTTTGGAGACTCTCCAGAGTTCCTAATAGATTTTTTATTAATTTTATAATTACAATTTATCTATCTGTTTAAATAATATCATCTATTTTGAGTAATTACAACATTTTTTCTAAATTTATTGAAATTTTCAAAAAACACACATATTTCCTTTTTATTTTTAGGAAGTATGTGTGTTTTAATATTGTTTTATTTATTTTTTAATGTATACAACCAGTTTTTTTACAGTAGTAAAATTAGGAATACGTTATTTACAGAATATTTAATTTATTAAACTTTTATTTTTTAAGTTACTAAACTATTTTTACTATATCATATTTCTATAATTTGTATAAAAAATTATGTGATTCTATAAAAATAATTTATTCTTTTAAAGTTCTCATTGCATTAAGTACGGCTATTAATGCAACACCTACATCTGCAAATATTGCTTCCCACATATTTGCAACTCCACCAGTACTCATAAGCATTACTATTACTTTTACACCCATTGCAAATACTATATTCTGCCAAACAATTTTATTTGTTTTTTCAGAAATTCTCTTAGCTATAGGTAATTTAGATAATTCGTCTGTCATAAATACCACATCACTTGCTTCTATTGCTGCATCAGATCCTACACCACCCATAGCTATACCAACGTCTGCTCTAGCTAGAACTGGGGCGTCATTTATACCGTCTCCTATAAATGCTGTATTTCCTGTGCTATTTTCTTTTGCTATTTCTTCAAGTATTTCAACTTTCTGATTAGGTAGAAGTCCTGAATAATGTTTGTCTAATCCAACTTCTTCAGCTATTTTAGCTGCAGCAGCTTCATTATCTCCTGTTAGCATTACAACATTTGTTATACCAACTTTTCTCATCTCTGCAATAGCTCTCTTACTATCTTCCTTAACCTCATCAGATATTACTATACATCCAGCATACTTGCCATCTACTGCAACGTATACAGTTGTTCCAACTTCATCTACCTTTTCATATTTTACATTTTCGCTATCTAAAAGTTTAGAACTTCCTGCAAGTATTGTCTTTCCATGGTATAAAACTTTTATACCATGCGCTGCTATTTCTTCATACTTGTCTATTTCACTTAATTTTACTTCTTCTTCAAATTTTTCATTATAGCTTTCCATTATAGATTTTGCTATTGGATGGTTTGAATTCGCTTCTGCAATTGCTGCAAATCTTAATAATTCATCTTCTGACATTCCAACAGGATTTATTTCTGTAACTTTAAATACACCTTTTGTTATAGTACCAGTTTTATCAAGTACAACTGTATCTACTTTTCTTAATGCTTCTAAATAGTTACTTCCCTTTATAAGAATACCGTTTTTAGATGCAGATCCTATTCCGCCAAAGAAACTTAGAGGTATTGATAATACTAATGCACAAGGACATGAAACTACTAGGAATATTAATCCTCTGTATAACCAATCTCTAAACACAGCACCTTCAATAACTAGTGGTGGTATAAATGCAACTGCTAATGCTAGTCCAACAACTATTGGAGTATAGTATCTACAAAATCTTGATATAAAGTTTTCTGTCTGAGATTTTCTACTTCCTGCATTTTCAACCATATCAAGTATCTTAGCAACTGTAGATTCACCGTATTCTTTAGTTACTCTTACATAAATTAATGCATTTGTATTTATTGTTCCCGATACAACTTCTTCGCCTGGTTTTACACTTCTAAGTACAGATTCACCAGTTATTGCAGAAGTATCAAGCATTGCTTCACCTTCTGTTACAATTCCATCTAGTGGTACTTTTTCACCTGGTTTAACTACTATTACATCGCCTACTTCTACTTCTTCAGGATCTACCTGTATAATTTTTCCACCTTGAACTAAGTTTGCAAATTCTGCTTTTATTTCCATAAGAGCAGATATTGATTTTCTTGACTGACCAACTGCTTTCTGCTGTAAATATTCACCTATTTTGTAGAATAACATAACACCAACTGCTTCAGAATGTTCACCTATTGCAATTGCACCTATTGTAGCTATCGACATTAGGAAGTTTTCATCCATTACCTGGCCTCTAAATAGGTTCTTTGCAGCTTTTAAAAGTACATCTCCACCTATTAAAATATATGCTGCTAAAAATACAACCACACCAAATGTACCTGTATTTCCAACTGCCATTTCATATATTCCAAATGCGTATACAAATACACCTATTATGATTTTTATTAGATCTTTGTTTATTTCTTTCTTTTCTTTTGGTTTTTCAACCTTTTTAGGTTTAATTTCTTCATGTTCGTCGTGGTCATGGTGATGTCCTCCGCATCCACATTCTTCATCATGTTCATGATCGTGGTGATGGCGTTCTCCACATCCACATTCTTCCCCGTGTTCATGATCGTGGTGATGGTGTTCTCCGCATCCACATTCTTCTCCATGGTCGTGATCGTGATGATGTTCTCCACATCCACAACTTTCACCATGTTCATGATGATGTTCTTCTGAATTATTTCTATTTGCATATAGTACGTTTAAATCTGTTCTACCTCTTCTTGTTGTATTTCCAGATTCAACTATATTTCCCTTATTATCAAACTCTAAAGCTCCAACAACTTTATTTTTTAATAAACTTACTGTTAATCCACTTTCTGTTTCGTGTATTATCTTTGCTATTTCAGACATATGCTGTTTTGTAATATCTCCAGCCTTAGCAAATACAGATAATTTCTTAGCCACAAAGTTCATATTGCTATTTTCTACATATGCTAATTTTCCAACTTTATCGTTTATCTTTTCTGCACAATGTGCACAGTTTAAATTATTTAATAGAAAATCAACTCTTATAACTTTATTTTTATCTATTTCATCTTTTTTCTCTGACTTAATTATATTTCCCTTATTATCAAAACTTATTTCCCCAAGTACTTTGTTCTTTAATAAGCTTACAGTTAACCCACTTTCTGTATCATGAATTATCTTTGCTATTTTAGACACATTAGCTTCTGTTATGCTTTCATTTTCCATAAATACAGATAATTTTTTTGCCACAAAATTCATGTTGCTATTTTCTACATAGTCTAATTTTGAAACTTTGTCATTTATTTTTTCTGCACAGTGTGCACAATTTAAACCATCTAGTAGAAAATCTATTCTTGTACTCAATTTAATTCACATCCTTTTCTTAAAATCCCTTTATTTTATACACATTAATTGCCTATTGTTGATATCTTCTATCTTCCATATTCTTCTTTAACATGTTCTAGTCCATATTTTAATATTCCACTTATATGTTCATCGTCCAATGAATAGAATACTGTTTTACCTTCTTTTCTAAATTTTACTAGTCTAGCATTTTTTAGTACTCTAAGCTGATGAGATATCGCTGACTGAGTCATTCCAAGAAGTTCTGCTATGTCACATACACACATTTCATTAGAGAATAGTGCAAATATTATTTTTACTCTAGTTGTATCTCCAAATACTCTAAATAAATCTGATAAATCAGCTAATACCTCTTCATCCGGCATTTCTTTTTTTGTTTTGTCTACTACTTCTTCATGTATCTTTTTTTCTGTACAACAATCTATTTCTTTATTTTTCATAGGTTTTTCTCCTTTCTTAACGTTTTAATATATGAATAACTGTTCATATATTCATTATAATCCGCTTACTATTTTTTTGCAATAGGTTTTATAAAAATATATGAACAATTATTCATATATTTTTAAAAATCAGTCATTTCATTGATATGCATTCATTCTATTTAATTAATTGCAACAAAAAAGGACCAGCATTTTCACACTGATCCTCTTATTACACTTTTAATTATCTATAAATTGTTTAAAGTAACTTCTTGTTCTTTCATTTGTAGAATTATATAATAACTCTTTTGGAGAACCTTCCTCTACAACCTTACCTTTTTCCATGAATATAATTTTATCTGCTATTTCAAGTGCAAATCTCATCTCATGAGTTACAATAAGCATTGTACATTCATGTTCATTTGATAATTCTCTTATTAATTCTAGAACTTCATTTACAAGTTCTGGGTCAAGAGAAGATGTAGGTTCATCAAACAATATTATATCAGGATGAACAGCTAGAGCTCTAGCTATACCTATCCTCTGTTGCTGACCACCAGATAATCTTGATGGATAGTAGTCTCTTTTATCTGCTAATCCTACCTTTTTTAGAAGAGTCATTGCCTCTTCTTCAGCTACTTTTTTATCTTTTTTCTGAACTAAAGTCATCGGCATCATAATATTTTCTAAAACTGTCTTATTTTTGAATAATGAATAGTTCTGAAATACCATAGCCGTTTTCTTTCTAAGCTCTATACAATCTTTTGGAGATAGGTTCTTAGAATCTACAGAAAAGCCATCTATTTCTATAGTTCCCTCAGTTGGAGTTTCAAGTAAATTTATACATCTTAAAAGAGTAGATTTACCTGTTCCAGAAGGTCCTATTATAGCAGCAACTTCACCTTTTTTAAGTTCTAAATCTATACCATCTAGGACTGTTAAATCTCCAAATTGTTTCTTTATATTTTTAAGTTTTAACATAATACTCTCCTAATGTTATAAGAATTTACATACTCTCTTTTCTAGTCTTTTTTGAACTAAATCTATTGCCAGTATAAGAATCCAATAAACTATACCTGCTGCAATATACGCTTCCATGTAGTTAAATCCTCTAGCTGCAAGTATTTTAGATTCAGAAAGAATCTCTACAACACCTATTGTAAACGCAATGGCTGTATTTTTTACAGCTCCTACAAATGTATTTCCAAGTGCTGGAAGTATACTTACAAATGCTTGAGGTATTACAACTTGAGTCATAACCTGAAATTTATTTAGTCCAATAGAAAGTGCTGCCTCTCTCTGTCCCTTATCTACTGATAATAACCCACCTCTCAATATCTCAACTATAAATGCTGAAGAGTTCAATGCAACAGAAATTACAAATGAAGTTTCTGCTGATAAATTTACAAGAGATGGTATTAACTGAGGTAAACCATAGTAAAAAATAAATAATTGTGTAATGTACGGTGTAGATCTAAAGAATGATACAAATAGTTCTGCAAACCATCTAAACACACTTATTTTAGAGTTTCTTATTATAAGTATAACTATTGCAAGTGCCATAGAGGCTACAAATGAAATTATACCTAAATATAAAGTAAACGGTATTTTAGCAATTAAGGCTGGAAAACATTGTAAAAAGAAATTAAAATCAAACCTCATTTTTAATTTCTCCGATTACTGCTGAACAGTTGTATCTACTTTGTAGTGTTTTTCAGCTAATTTTTTCATAGTTCCATCTTCCATCATAGATTTTATTGCATCGTTTACGTCTTTTACTAGTTCTGGATCTGCATCTTTAGAGAATGGATATGCATTTTCTTCTACAACTATTGGATCCCCTGCTATTTTAACTTTATAAGGTTTTTTAGACATAGCTTCTTTAAATGCAACTTCTGTTATAGGACAAGCGTCATATCTTCCTTGTTCTAAAGCTTCGTACATACTTCCACTATCAGATGGTATAACTATTATTTGTTTATCTTCTGGAAGAGATTTATTATATTCTTCTACTGCTGGATAGAATGAATGTGCTGGTGGAACATTTACTTTTTTCCCCTGTAAATCATCCATATTTTTATAATCAAAATCATCTCTTACTGCAAGATATATTTTGTTGTATCCATATACTTCTGAGAAATCATAGTTTTTCTTACGATCTTCATTTATAGATATCTGGAATGCTATTGTATCTGCTTTTCCAGAATCAACCGCACCAAATAGTGCATCTTGACTATCTCCTTCTATCCATTCTATTTTACGACCACATCTTTTACCTATTTCTTCAAATGCATCATGTTCGAATCCAGCTAGATTTCCTTCATCATCTTTGTAACTACATGGAGGGAATACTGGTGATGTAGCAACTCTAATTGGTGCTTTTTCATCTCCTCCACTAGCTTCTTTGTTTCCACATCCTACTAATGATCCCATTACAACGGCACCAACTAGTATACAAGATAATAGTTTTTTCCCAAATTTCATAATATTTTTCTCCTCTTCTTTTAATTATTTTGAGTATATAGCTAATACTCCATCAGCTATTCCGTAAAATTTATTCATAGGTATACCCATACCTAGTTCACCATGATCACTCAATGTAGATGTTCTTGCTCCACAGCACATAAATGATAGGTTTATATCATTTTTCATAAATGGTTTTGAAACCATATCACTACAAGCTGCAGCATTTCCCACACTTATGTAATTCTGCGGTACTCCATAACTATACGTATATCCTTGGACTAGCTTCATTATACTTTCTGCAAATCCTATTACGACTACCACATCTGCATCATCCATTTCAGATAATGGCATTATTTCTAATCCGTATATCTTCTGTGGAATACGCATAAGACTATCTGATATATTTCTAGCTATAGCTAAATCAGAGTATAAACCTGAATATTTATGAATCTGCCCTGATTTAAACCCTTCTGATGCAACTGACATACCAGTCTGAGTAGGTCCACCTGAACATCCAAAGTTTTCTTTTGTAACTTTGAATTTTCTACCTTTACCAGCTTTACTTATAAAACCACAAAGTCTTATTTTTCCCTTAAATTCTTCTGCAGGTGAATTTTCAAAATCCTTTTCATAAACAAGGAATCTAACACCTACTATTTGTCTCTCTAATCCAAGGCAGTCCTGAACTTTTAAAATTGTATCTTTATTCATTAGAACCCTCCTTATCATTAGAACATGCTTTTATACATTCTTCGCAGTATTCTTCATATTTACTTGCCTGAATTGCATAGTCATAATTCATTACTATTTCAAAACCTAATTCATCTGGTGAATCAAGTCTTTCTAAAATCTTCTTTTTAGGAATATTATTTTCAGTTAGATTAACTGTTTCTAATATACCTTTAAATATATTTTCTGCAAGGTGAATTGGGAATGATGCTCCCATGCATCCTGCGGAAAAATCAGTTAATTTTCTGCAACAATTACTTAACAGACTGATATTTAGATCATTATTCATAAATGGTTTTGAAACTAACTCACTACATATTCCCTGAACACCTATTGAAAGTAAATTTTTATTTACTCCATAGTATCTACTATATCCCTGAGTTAATCTCATCATATCTTTAGCAGTTGCAATAACTATAACAAGATCAGGATTTTCTATTTCTTCAAGCGGAGAAATTATTGCTCCATATATTTCATGAGGAATATATTTTTTTTCATTTTGAACCTGAAAAGCTATTGACTTACTAAGATATTTTCTGTCTTCAAATTCTTTACGACCAGAATATACGTACTCTGGAACCTCTTTTAAGCCTATTGCATATGCTGCATCATCACACCCTATTGTAGAAGCATTGCATTTTACTGATTTACCATTACATGCAAGCTTTACAAGTGAACATAAACTAAGACCTTCATGTTCTTCTGCTGAAGAATCTTTATACTCTTTTTCAAGAACTAAAAATCTTAACCCTAGAATTTTATTCTCAAGCCCTAAGGCTTTTGATACTCTTGTAATTTGTAAATTATCCATAAAAAACCTCCCTTCAATTTTATTATAGATTGTAAACTTTTTTTATTCCAATAGATAGAAACTATTAAGCTGTATTTATAAATAGATTTTTTAAATACTATTTTTTATTATTATTTTAAAAAAGTTAGTTTTTATTTATAATTCAGAAAAAATGTATATTTAATATTTTTATTAATTTGTAAATATCTCTTATCTTATATATATTAATT
>UQCY01000055.1 GCA_900539645.1 uncultured Clostridium sp.
AAAATTATTTTCTAGCTGGTACTTTTCTTTTTCTATCTTAGACTCTATACCTCTAGTCAATTTATTCGAAATTAATTCTAAATTATTCTTTCCAGATTTTATAACATCATTTTTTACAATGGTACATATAGAATTAAAAGTATTATCAGCTTTATTTCTATCCCTATCTATAACTGCAGACATATTGTTTTTTAGCCGATTTTTACAATTATCTAATCTATATATTACTTCGTTCAAATCTGGCACTGCAATTTCAGCTGCTGCAGAGGGTGTAGGTGCTCTCATATCGGATACAAAATCGCAAATAGTATAATCTACCTCATGTCCTACTGCCGAAATTATAGGTATATCTGATGCAAATATAGCTCTTGCCACCTTTTCTTCATTAAAAGACCAAAGCTCCTCTAGAGATCCACCACCTCTACCTACAATCATTGTGTCTACATTCTGCATCTTATTAAAAAATTCTATCCCCTTTACAATTTCATCCGCAGAATTTGCTCCCTGCACAGCAACTGGGTACAAATATACATTAACCTTAGGGAACCTTCTCCTAACAACATTTATTATATCTCTAATTACCGCACCTGTTTGTGATGTTACAACACCTATACTCTTGGGCATATAAGGTATTTTTTTCTTAAACCTCGGATCAAATAGCCCTTCCCGGTTTAACTTCTTCTTCAATTTTTCAAATTCTATATGAAGGTTACCTACTCCATCTTTTTCTACATTTCGTATATATAATTGATATGCTCCATCTCTTTCGTATACCGATATATATCCATTTGCAACGATTTTCATTCCATCTTCTAACTGCAATGACTTGTCGTAATTTCCCTTAAAAATCACACATTTCATCTTAGAAGTTTCGTCTTTTAAGGTTAAATATACATGCCCACTAGAATTTATCTTAAAGTTAGAAATCTCTCCCCTAACCTTTAAGTTGTATAATATTGGATCATTAGATAAAACCTTCTCTATATATGAATTCGCCTCGCTTATTTCAAGTGCTCTAATTTCCATTTTTAATTCTCCTAAATAATTCTCTAAATTATTTTATAAAATCATCTAATCCTATTATAGCACAACCACATGCGTTATCTGCTGAGTATGCACCAACTGTAAAGAAACTGTTAATATTATACATCTGAAGTTTCTTTGACAGCCTTTCTGAAATATATTTACTCGATGCAACTCCACCAACAAATACGACATCATCTATCTCGTATTCATCACATACAAATCTCAATGCTTTCTCCAAACTTTTTACCGCTGCATTCATAACAGCCTTAGAAACATAGTACTTATCTTTTTCTTCCATCAATTTGTATACCTGATTTTCTAATCCAGATATATTCATATAACCGTCTTTTACAGACGTCTTTAATCCATTTGTAACCTCTTCCTTACATAAAAGTGCATTTTCGTCTACATATTTCCCAGCTGGAAAATCATAGCCCATCTTAACACCTACTCTATCTATCAACTGCCCAAAACTTATATCCTTGGTTCCACCTACTATCTCCGTCTTATATCCTTTATCACATTTTTCTGTAAGTAGAATTTCCATAGTCCCACCAGACATATGTACAGATACAAATCTCTCCAATTCTTCTTTATCGCAGCCGTAAAGAGATGCTGCTATATGATTTTCTTGATGTGTAGTTTCTAGCATCTCACAATCAAATATAGCTGCCATTGTCTTTGCAAAATTTTTTCCAACCTCAAAAACAGGCATATATGATTCCTCTACATCTCTAGGTTTTGCCGAAGCACAAATCATCTCTACCTTATATCCCTTTTTATGAATATGTTTTTTTAATCTTTCCGAAATCTCTCCAAAATTTTTAATATGTTGAAAAACGGCATCGCTCTGTCTAAGCCCACGCTCACCATTTTTTACATTCAGCATTATTCTTTCATTAAATACTATTTCTCTATTTAAAGTTATAGCTGCTATAGAAGTTGTATAGCAGCTAGTATCAATCCCTATTATTATTCGATTATTTTCTGTCATTTAAGTAACTACCTAAAACTCCATTTATAAATTTTGGAGATTTATCATCGCAGTACATTTTTGCCATTTCTATAGCTTCATTTATAGATACCTTTTCTGGTATGCTATCTATAAATCCTATTTCAGCTATTGCAAGTCTTAATATTGCAACGTCTACTTTTGGCATTGTCATTATAGACCATCCTTTAGCATATTTATCTATTGCTTCGTCTATTTCTTCGTGTTTTTCTTCGTATATTTTACAAACATTAGACACATAATCTAGGTTTAAATAGTTTTCTAGATCTATTTCTTCTTCAGTTTCCATAGATTCGTGTACATCGCTATCATTTGAGCTCTGAAGTTTTAATTCTTCAAATCTATTAACTATATACTCCTCGTTACCTACTAAAAATTCTTTTACCTTACTTTCTAAATCCGATAAATCATCTTTTACTACATCTAAGTTATATATGAATTTCATCATATATTCTCTTGATGTTACTGTCTTCACTCTATTGAATCCCATAAATTTCCTCCTATATTTTTTCCGCACTATTTTTTTAATATAATTATTTATTAAATCAAATTTTTCCGTTTAATTCAATAAATTTTTCCAATTTACAAAAATATTTTGTCGCTCAAAAAACCCTCTGAAAAATCAGAGGGTATCCATTAATTTTTCTTAGCTTCTTCTTTATCTTTTTTGAAACTTACACCCTGAACATGTATGTTTACCTGAGATACGTCTAGCCCTGTCATTGTTTCAACAGCATTTTTAACATTTTCCTGTACTTTAAATGCTACATCTGGTATAGCAAATCCAAATTTAACAACTACCATAATATCAACAGTTACAACTTCTTCTTCTAACTGTATTTTTACTCCATTATTTTTTAGTAATTTATCTGCTATGCTCTGAGAAGACTCAACCCCTTCAACTTCTAGCGCTGCTATCCATGCTATTGTAGAAACAACTTCATTTGATATTTTTATCTGTCCACAATTATTATTTTCCATTTTATATTTACCTCCCGCGTATTAGGTATTATTTACTCAATTATTTTAAAGCACTTATAGATATAATAATACCAAATTGAAAGAAACAATGCAATAACGTAATATTTTTAGCAAAAGAAAAGACAAGATAATAACCAATCTTTACGCTATACTAAAATACTTAAAAATAATGGTTACTTCTCTTGTCTATATTTTTATGTTATCCAATAAAGTTAGAAAACTTTTTAGCGAAATTTTTTCTATTCGTATTTTTTTAATACTATAGTAGCATTATGTCCGCCAAATCCAAGCGAGTTGCTTAGAGCGTAATTTATAGTTCTTTCTTTACCTTTATTTGGAGTGTAATCTAAATCCATTCCCTCTCCAGGATTTTCTAAGTTTATAGTAGGTGGCACAAAATTATCCTTTATAGCAAGTGCGCATACTATAGCCTCTATTGCACCAGATGCACCAAGAAGATGTCCTGTCATAGATTTTGTAGAAGATATAGAAACATTTTTAGCATTTTCACCAAATACTGATTTAATCGCCATAGTTTCATATAAATCATTGTAATATGTAGAAGTACCATGTGCATTTATATAGTCTATTTTTTCTGGCTCTATACCGGCATCGTTTATAGCCATCTGCATTGATCTAGCTGCACCTTCTCCATTTTCAGCAGGAGTAGTTATATGATATGCATCAGAAGTCATTCCATATCCTACTATTTCAGCATATATTTTTGCGTTTCTTTTTATAGCACTTTCTAATTCTTCTAATATTAATATTCCACATCCTTCTCCCATTACAAATCCATCCCTGTCTTTGTCAAATGGTCTTGATGCCTTCTGAGGGTTATCGTTATTAGTAGACATAGCTTTCATATTACAGAACCCAGCCACAGCAAACTCAGCTACAGCAGCTTCTGTTCCCCCAGCTATCATAATATCTGCATCTCCTCTTTGGATTATCTTAAAAGCATCTCCTACAGAGTTTGTTCCAGATGCACATGCTGTACATATATTAGTACTTGGTCCTTTTGCACCAAATTCTATAGCTACCTGTCCTGCAGCCATATTTCCTATCATCATAGGTATGAAGAATGGGCTAACTCTTCTATTTCCTTTTTCAAGAAGGTTTTTGTGCTGAGCTTCTATTGTTTCAACTCCACCAATTCCTGTACCTATTACAGTACCCATTCTATTTCCATCTATATTGTTTAAATCTAACTCAGAGTCTGCAACAGCTAGCTTAGAAGCTACCATTGCAAACTGAGTAAATCTATCCATTTTTTTTAGTTCTTTTTTACTTATATAATCTTCTGGTGTAAAATCTTTTACCTCTCCTGCTATCTGTGTCTGGTAATTTGTATAATCAAATCTAGTTATCTTATCTATACCTGATACACCACTTTTTATATTTACCCAGAAATCGTCTTTCCCTGTTCCAACCGGAGTTACGCATCCTAAACCAGTTATAACAACTCTTTTTTTCATAATTTCCTCCAATTTTCAATCTATCTTAGATTTACTATTCTTTTTTATGAAAATTTATTATTTATTAGCTTCTATATATTTAACTATATCGCCTATTGATTTGAATTCTTCAGCTGCTGTATCTGGTATTTCCATATCGAATTCATCTTCTAAAGACATTATTATTTCTACAGCGTCTAATGAATCTGCTTCTAAGTCATTCATTAAAGAAGTTTCCATTGTTATTCCTTCGTTTTCAACACCTAACTGATCTACTATTATTTCTACTACTTTATCAAACATTTTAATTTCCTCCATAATTACCTTTTTAAATTTTTAATTTTAGTTTTTAGTTTAGTTTTTATATTTTGAGTTTTTATATTTTAAATTTAATTTTGTTTTAATATTATTTAAAACTTTTAATTAAATTTACATAACCATTCCACCGTCTACGTTAATAACCTGACCTGTTATATAACTAGACATATCACTTGCTAAGAATAATGCTGTATCTGCTATATTCTCTGCGTTTCCTATACATTTTTTAGGAATCTGCTCAAGCATTTTTCCTTTTAAATCATCTGATAAGACATCAGTCATATCTGTTTCTATAAATCCTGGTGCTATAGCATTTATATTTATGTTTCTTGAAGCTAATTCTTTAGCTACAGCCTTAGTAAATCCTATTACACCAGCTTTAGATGCGCAGTAGTTTGCCTGTCCAGCATTTCCTACAACACCTACTACAGAAGACATGTTTATTACTCTTCCGTATTTTTTCTTCATCATAAACTTAGTGGCAGCTTTAGTTACATTAAACACACCTTTTAAATTTATGTCTATTACCTTATCAAAGTCTTCTTCTTTCATTCTCATAAGCAATCCGTCTTTTGTTATTCCAGCGTTGTTTACAAGAATATCTATCTTTCCAAATTCAGCTACTATATCTTCAACCATTTTAGTAGCATTTTCAAAATCTGAAACATCACATTTGATTATTTTACAAGTTTTTCCTAAAGCTTCTATTTCTTTGCTAACTTCTAATGCAGCTTCTTCATTTGATGTATAGTTTATAGCAACATCTGCTCCATTTTCGGCAAATGCAATAGCTATTGCTCTCCCTATACCTCTTGAGCCACCAGTAACAAGCACCGATTTTCCTTCAAAATTTAGTTTATTAGTTGCCATTGGTTTCACCTCCAATTGACTCGATAAATGCATTTACATCAGCCGCTGTATCTATATTTATTATTTCTACATCAGCTTTTTTCTTAGATGCTATTTTTTTAATAAAAGCTCTAAGTGTTTTACCTGGTCCTATTTCTATAAATCTATCAAAACCTTCATCGATTAATTTAGATATAGAATCTTCCCAAAGAACTGAGCTATATACCTGTTTTATAAGTATTGATTTTATTTCCTCTGGATCTTTGTGTATATTTGCATCTACATTAGATACAACATCAACACTCGGCTCTTTCATATCGACTTTATCTAATTCTAGTTTTAATTTTTCTCCAGCTCCTTTTAATAATGAAGAGTGGAATGGGCCACTTACATCTAGCATAATTGCTCTTTTGGCTCCATTTTCTTTTAAAAGAATTGTTGCTTCTTCTACAGCTGCTTTTTCACCAGATATTACTATCTGTGCTGGCGAATTATAATTCGCAATCTCAACTGTACCTGATTCTAATTTGAGAATACATTCTTCTATGAGTTCTCTACTTGCTCCTATTACAGCGCACATTGCACCTTCTCCATCTGCAACTTCATTGCTCATTATAAGTCCTCTTTTTCTAACAAGAGATACTGCATCTTTAAAATCCATTGTATTTGCAGCAGTTAAAGCACTATATTCACCTAAGGATAACCCTAAACAAGCATCGTATTTAAAGCTTTCATATTTAGATAGTATTTCCATTATAGCCATACTATGTGTTAAAAGAGCTGGTTGTGTGTTTTCTGTCTTAGAAAGTAAATCCTTACACTCTTCATTGTGCATCATGCTTATTAAATCAAAATCTAGTATAGAATTTGCTTTATCTATAACATCTTTTGCCTCTTTAAAGCTCTCGTATAAGTCTTTTGCCATTCCTGTATACTGAGCTCCCTGTCCAGGAAATACTAGGGCTGTCTTACTCATATCTAATCCCTCCTAAAATATTCCCGGCATTATATATAAAGCCTGTTTTGAAATTTCTTCTACTATATCTTTACAAGGTTTGATTTCTCTAACCATTGCTGCACTCTGTCCTGCCATAAAAGATCCACCGTCTTTATCACCTTCTACAACAGCTAATCTAAGTGCACCTGCTCCTAATTTTTCTAATTCTTCAGGAGATGCTCCTTCTTTTTCCATTTTTAAGTATTTTTTAGCTAATTTATTTTTTAGAGTTCTAACTGGATGTCCTGTTGGTCTTCCTGTTACAACTGCATCTCTGTCCTTAGCTTTTAACACCGCATCTTTATAATTCTGATGTATGTTACATTCTTCAGAACATATAAATCTTGTACCTATCTGAACTCCTTCTGCACCTAGTGCAAATGAAGCTGCTATTCCTCTACCATCTGCTACACCACCAGCTGCTATAACTGGTATGCTTAGAGCTTCTGCAACCTGAGGAACTAACACCATAGTTGTAAGTTCTCCTATATGTCCTCCAGCTTCTGTCCCTTCAGCTATTACAGCATCAGCACCTAGTTTTTCCATTCTCTGTGCTAAAGCTACTGTAGGAACAACAGGAATTACTTTTATTCCAGCTTCTTTTAATCTATCCATATATTTAGCTGGGTTTCCTGCACCAGTTGTTATCCCTGCTGGTTTTTCTTCTATTATTAAATCTATAACCTCATCTGCATTTGGAGACATTAACATTACATTTACCCCAAATGGTTTATCAGTTAATCTTCTACAGTTATCAATTTCTTTTTTTACTATAGCGGCAGTAGCACTACCAGTTCCAATTATCCCAAATCCTCCAGCATTTGATACAGCTGCAGCTAAATTTGAATCAGCTACCCAAGCCATACCACCCTGGATTATAGGGTATTTTACATTTAGTATTTCACAGATTCTATTCATAAATCCTCCTATATACTCCACTCAACAACAGAAGCGCCCCAAGTAAGACCTCCACCAAATCCAACAAGTACCACCTTATCGCCTTTTTTTAGCTTTCCTTCTCTAAAAGCTTCATCTATCGCTACTGGAACAGATGCTGACGACATATTTCCGTATCTTGTTAAATTTACATATACCTTATCTTTTTCTAACTTTAATCTTTTTGCCGACGAATCTATTATTCTTATGTTAGCCTGATGTGGTATAAGAAAATCTATATCTTCAAGAGTTAGATTTGCAGCTTCTACAGCCTTAACTGATTCATCAGCCATTTTTCTAACAGCAAATTTAAAAACATCATTTCCCGCCATCTGAACTGTATGAAGCTTGTTTCTAACACTTTCTTCACCTGCTTTTATTCTGGATCCTCCAGCAGGTATTTTAAGATAATCTTTACCAGAACCATCCGCACCATTAGTAATAGATAGGATACCACCATTTTCTACAGCTGAGATAACAGCAGCACCTGCTCCATCTCCAAATAGAACCGCTGTAGATCTATCGTCGTAATTTATAACACTAGATAAAGTTTCTGCTCCTATTATCAGTACGTTTTTATATGCTCCTGATTCTACAAACCGTTTCGCAATATTCATAGCATATAAAAAACCAGAACAAGCAGCTGCTAAATCAAATGCCGCAGCATTTACCGCTCCGATATTTTCCTGAACAATACAAGCAGTAGCTGGAAGAGGGCTGTCTGGAGTAATAGTTGCAAGGATTATCATATCTACATCTTTTGGCTCAAGTTTTGCACATTCTAATGCTTTTAATGCAGCTTTTGATGCAGTATCTGACGTTGCCTCTCCTTCTGCAACCTTTCTTCTCTCAGAAATCCCAGTTCTCGTCCTTATCCATTCATCTGACGTGTCCATTATCTTTTCTAAATCGAAGTTGGTTACTACATTCTCGGGAACATAGCTTCCAACCCCTATAATACCTGCTTTTATATCCATATTTTCTATTCTCCCATAGTGATTTTATTCTTCATCACCGCTGGCTTCTTCTTCCTTCTTAGAATACTCATTTATGAATTCTTTTATATCCTCAACAACATTTCCTTCAGCAAATTTAATAGCCTGTCTAACAGCATTTTTTATTGCTTTGGCATCAGAGCTTCCATGAGCTTTTATAACTCCACCTTTAACTCCTAGTAGAGGTGCTCCTCCGTATTCTGAGTAATCCATATATGCTTTTAATTTTCTAAGATCATCCTTAATTAAAAGAGCCCCTAATTTTCCTTTTGTACTAGACATAAGAGTTTCTTTTATTAAGCCCATAAGCGAAAGGGCTATACCCTCAGCGGATTTTAGAAGTATATTTCCAGTAAATCCATCACAAACTATAATATCTGTTTTATCATTTATAACATCTCTGGCTTCTACGTTTCCTATAAAGTTTAAATCAAGCCCTTTTAATTCTTCATATGCTTTCTTAACTAGGTCGTTACCTTTACCTTCTTCTGCACCGACATTAGCAACTGCTACTCTAGGTTTTTCTATACCTAAAACTTTTTTAGAATATATATCTGACATTGCAGCAAATTCAACTAAGTTTCTTGGCTTACAGTCTGCATTTGCACCACCGTCAGCTATTATTGTCATTCCTTTTTTAACATTAGGTATTGCTGGACAAAGACAAGGTCTATCTATTCCCTTTATTCTTCCAACAACGAAAAGTCCTCCTGCAAGAAGTGCACCAGTATTTCCAGCTGAAACAACAGCCTCTGCTTTTCCTTCTTTGACCATTCTTAAAGCTACAACCATTGAAGAATCTTTCTTGCTTCTTATCGCCTTTACAGGTTTGTCTTCATTTTCAACTACTTCTGTTGTGTGTATTATTTCAAGTCTATTTTTATCAAATTCGTATTTTGCAAATTCTTTTTCAAGAACTTCCTTATCTCCTGTAACAATTAATTCTACATTTTTGTATTCATTAATGGCGTCAACTGCTCCTTTTACATTTGATACTGGAGCGTTATCTCCACCCATTCCATCTAAAGCTATTCTCATATTAAATTCCTCCTATTCCATTTCTTCAAATATAAATTTACCTCTAAAAATCTGTTCCTGTTTTTTATTATTGATGACAACTTTAACATAGTGCTTTTTGTCGACATTTCTATAAATTTCAGCCTTTGCTATTAGCCTATCACCTTTTTCAACAAATTTTATGCATTTTATATTTGCAACTCTCATTATTACTTTAGGCGTATCTATTATCGCCATCGCTAGCGATTCCGCAAGCGAGAATATATACGCATCTTTTAAAGTTCCAGTCTTAGAGTAAATCATATCCTCATTCACTTCTAGCATAGAAATCCCAAGCTCTCCTACAGATATATCTATTATCTCTCCAGTTATTTCTTTCATTCCTAAAGTTCTAACCTTTGTGCTCTGTGACTCAGCTATGTTTTTAACTCTTTCTCTGAGTTCTGGAATATTCAGACTCATACGGTCTAGCCTGATAGTCTGTACACGGACACTGAATACTTCAGCAAGTTCTTCATCTGTGTAGAACGGATCTGTCTTTAACATATCAACAAGTTCCTTCTGTCTCTGAACTTTACTTCTCTTTTTCATGTTACCTCCAATTTTTATAACTAGTTTTTATGACCAGCTACTAATAGTAGTATATATTATATGCTCATTTTTTTCAACACTTAATTTTTCACTTTTTTTCTATTTACCCCTAGAAAAAAAATATTCTCAGCATTTTGAACAAAAATTATCCTAATTATACATTACCACAAATTAAGACCAAGTACAAAAAAATGAACAAAATGCATAAAAAAAACATGTAGATTACTCTACATGCTTTTTTCTATTTGTAAACTTATTATTTTTCTACGATTTCTTTACCTTTGTAATATCCACAATCAGGGCAAACTCTGTGTGGTAATTTTGGTTCATGACACTGTGGGCATTCTACGAAACCTGGTGCAACCATTTTTGAGTTAGCTGCTCTTCTCATATCTCTTTTTGATTTAGAAGTTTTTCTCTTTGGTACTGCCATTTAGGACACCTCCTCTTTATTCATTTTTCAGTAATTCTTTTAATTTAGCAAAACGTGGATCAATATTATCCTCGTCATTTATCTTTTCGCTGCATCTGCAATCCTCTTTATTAAGGTTTGCTCCACATCCTGGGCAAAGACCCTTACAATCTTCACCACAAAGAACTTTATGAGGCATATTAAATTCTAAATTCTGAGCTATTATTTCTAAAAGGTCTACATTTTCGTAGTCTTCTACAATAAATGCATCGAATTCTTCATATTCATCCTCAGTATAATTGTTCTCCTGCACTATAAAGCCCTGTATATTGAAATCTAAAGGAATTTCAACTTCTTCAAGACATCTAGAACATCTGTCCACAACTGTCATCTTGACGTCTGAATTTATATACAGCTCTTTACCATTACGAGTTACTTTACCCGTAACTTCAATAGGTGAAGCTAATTTATATTTTTCATCACAGTAACTAATAGTATCAATTTCTTCGCAAAAATTCAAGTCCATTTTATCAATTTCTTTTCCGCGTAGTTTGTCGACATTAATTATCATAAAGCTCACCTCTTTGCATTTACCTAATTATTATACAAATCATAAATTTGTTTGTCAAGTATT
>UQCY01000056.1 GCA_900539645.1 uncultured Clostridium sp.
CGAACTAAATATATCTGCTGTTCAGTTTTCAAAGTTCATTTAAAACTTTCGTTTTATTTTCTTGCCCTCTCTCAAGAACAAGTATTATAATATCAGCTTTTACATTTTGCGTCAACACTTTTTTTTAACTTTTTTTAAAAACTTTCATAAACAATTGATTTATATATTTTTTTCAATTTCTTTTAACTCTTCTATATCCAGTTCTACCAATGCTTTTAAAACTTTTTTTCTTTCTGATTTATCTTCATAACTTTTTATAATTTTTTCTCTAATTTCACCAAGCAAATCTACATATTCTGCAAAAGATTCATCATAAACCTCCTCTAAATCTTTTCTAATTTTTGCAGATAATGCTGGAATTTTTCCTCCTGTAGATATTCCTATCAATAAATCTCCTCTTTTCACATAAGAAGAAACAGTAAAATCAGATAAATCTCTGCTATCTACTACATTTATCAATTTAGACTTCTTTCTACATATACAAGCAATTTCCTCATTAACCTCTTTATCATCAGTAGCAGCTACAACTATATCAAACTTATCTATATACTCCTCTTTAAAAATATCATTTATTAAATCTACTTTATTTCCAAGCTCTAAAAATCTACTGTCAAAATCTGGAGCTAAAACAGTAACGCTTTTTCCAAAATCTAAAAAATTCATACACTTTCTCAGCGCTACATTACCTCCACCGACTATTATTATCTCCATATTATCTAAATTCAAATTTACTGGATAAAACAATAACTTCACCTCTTTTCAAAAAATCACCTAAAATAATAACCTCTATTATAACTTTATCCAATAACCCTAGTAAAAAAATCATAAAGTGACTTATTTGTTTTTTTATTAATCTCTCTATCTTCAAAAAACTTTGGGATTGGTTCATATGGATTCCGTTCTCCACAAATATCAGCACCTATAATATCATGATCCATTAAAAATCGTTTCAATATCTTCTTCAAAAGCTCAACCGACATCTTTCCTTGACTCCAATTAGTCTTTGCATAATGCTTGCTCAAAACATCTTTATCTATAGAAACATACAATGGTACATCATTTTTTATAAGCTCCAATTTTTCCTCAGCAACTTTCTCTTCCAAATCTCTAAGGCTAACACACACCAACTTATCAAACTTTTCCTTTGATATACCCTCAATATCATCTATATTCTTCTGACTTGGTCCTATTAAAATCAATTGCTCTAAATTATCATTATTTTCTAATACCTCTCTAGCCCAATCTCCGCAACTAGTAAAACTATGGATCATAGGAACTTGCATATCATTATGATAATCAAACAAAACAAGAGAAAACTTCCCTTCTAACTTTTCTACAAAAAATTCTGTCATATAATGATAATTTCCAGAATCTATAAAATGCACTCCATTTGGGCTGTATCCTTCTAACCTTCTTTTTATTTCATTAGCTGCATCATCTGTACAATACATATTTGTCCCAGATATATCTGAACAATCTACCCAATCTGTATCTCCTAAACTCTCTGCTATCTCCTTAGAGTATGTATTACTAAAATTAACAACCAAATTTCTATCTTTATACTGCATTATCTATTCATCCCTTTCAAAAGCTAGTACCTACTAGCAAAAAAGGGAGCCTAAAATATTAGCCCCCTTTTCCCCGTATTCATTTATTATATATCAACTAAACTACTTTGTCTAACTTTAAACTAAAAGCTTTTACCAAGTAATCTAATTATACTTTTCTATCTCATCTCTAAGTGTATCTATCAAATCAGAACCTATATCATTTTCAATATCATCCCAAACCGACTCACTTGCCTTCTTCATAGCTTCTAAAGTTTTCTTATCTAAGTTTATAATCTCTGTTCCACTTTCTTCAATAACATTAATTCTATCATCAAGCTGTTTATCTGTAGTATTTCTCGCCCATACTTTAGACTCCTCAGCAGCCTCATAAACAATAGCCCTTTCTTCATCAGTAAGTGAATTCATAACCTTAGATGAAGCAATACAAGTAACTGGATGTATAAAATGATTCGTATTTACAAGATAATCCTGCTGCTCATAAAATCTTGGAACAATTATCGCCTCTAGTGGATTTTCCTGTGCATCTATAGTCCCCTGCTGAAGCCCTATATATACCTCAGAATAAGACATAGGTGTCGGATTTGCACCTAATGACTTCCAGAATTTTATATGATATGGATTTTCCATAGTTCTTATCTTTAATCCCTTAAAATCGCTCAATTTATCTATCTTCTTGTTGGAAGTAGTCTCTCTAAATCCTTGATCTGCAATCCCAAGAAGCTCTACATTCTTTTCACTATAATATCCTTTTAATTTTTCAAAAAGCCCTCCATCAAGAACCTTTCTAGCAATCTCAATATTATCAAATGCCATAGGAGCATCTAACACAGCTGCTTCGGGAATAAAAGAAACCTGTGGTGAAGTTGCCTGAAAAACAAAACTTATATTTCCTCCTTGGCAAGCCTCAAAAATTTCACCTCCTAGAAACCTATAGCAGAGCCAAACTCAGCTGAGGTATGAATGTTATCAATACTAACACAACCATAAATGCAATAATAAATGGAATTGCACTCTTTATAATCTCTTCCATCTTTATATTCGTTATTGTACTCGCCACAAATAAATTTACACCAAGTGGAGGAGTTACAAATCCTATCGCCAAATTGACACCCATCATAATACCAAAGTGAATTGGATCCATTCCGTAGCTCTGTACTATTGGTAAAAGTATAGGTGTCAAAATTAAAAAATCTTTCCTCTAGCCATAATATTTCCAGACAATATAAACATCGGTACTGCTAAAATAGGGAAACTATTAACTCCATTTATCATAGATCTTATAATATATTGTGCATCTGCCGGAAACCAAGAATCCGCTAAATTAGGCAATATACTAATTGAACCCAGTACTGCCCCAACTGGCAGCCCAGCTACAAGCAACAGTGCAAATAAAAACATTAAAACTCCTACTGCCATAATAACCTCCTTAAAAATCCGACTTTATTCTTTCATCCTTATTCTTTAACACACAATACAATCTTTTCAATTACCCTAATTACAGCTAGTCCACTACCTACAACAACTGACGAATAAACTATATACATAGGTAGTCCTAAAGCTGGACTTCTCTGTCCACTTAAAAATGAGCTCTTAACAACCAAAAATCCAAAAACAAATATCGCAGTGAAAAATACAACCATTAAGACTCTATCTATCATCAATACGATATTTTTTAATTTCGCGGTAAATAATCTATAAACTGCACAACCTTTAATGATGCGCCTTTATTAATACAATAAGGTACACCTAAAAAAGCCGACCATATAAATAGATATCTGACTAACTCTTCAGACCATGTTAGTGAATTTTGGAATACATATCTAGCTATAATTTGAACCCCCAACACTAAGGTCATACTTATTAAAAGTAAAACCAGCAAAACCTCTTCAAATCTATCCGGTATTATCTTCTTCACCGCCATATCTCCTTTCAAATTAATTACGCTCTTTCAAAAGTATTTCTCTATCTCATTCAATTTAATTCAATAAATCAATACTACTTGAAAAGGGCGTATTCTCTACAATATATAATTTCTACTATTATAAACTAGCGTGTACTATGTCTAAAACAGTTTTTAAATCTTCAACATTTATCTGTCCTGGAGCAGATACTTTACCTACAGCTCCAAAAGTAAGTGCTGAACCAAATGCTTCTCCACTTAATCTACTTATAGCCCCTGTTCCTGCCATTGACATTGTTATTATAGGTCTATCAGCGTAATTAGTGAACATTTCTTCAGTAGCTGCAAGAAGAGTTATCACATCTTTTTTATTCTGAGGCATAACCGCTATCTTAGGAACATCCACTCCTAATTCCTGCATTTTTCTTAATCTACCTACTATATCGTCTTTTTCTGGAGTTTTGTCGAAATCATGGTTTGATCCAACTACTTTTACTCCATTTTCATGAGCTGCTTCTACAACAGCTTTAACATATTCATCTCCTGTAAATGCTTCAACGTCAACTGCATCTACTAAACCAGTTTTTGTAGCATTTATATTTAATTCAACGTATTTATCAGCTTCTATAGCTTTTTCTCCACCTTCTTTTGAAGTTCTGAAAGTGAATAATATTGGAGTTTCTCCTAGAGTTTCTCTAAGTTCTCTTAAAACTTCTTCAGTTTTTCCAAAGTCGAATATATCATTAAACCAGTCAACTCTGAACTCTACTATATCTGCTCCAACTTCATTTATTTTTTTAGCTGAATCTATTATTTCTTCTTTTGTTTTTTCTACTATCGGTACACATATCTTAGGAATTCCCTCTCCTAATACTATGTTTCTTATTTTACAAGTATTCATAATTTATCTATCTCCTACAAGCACGTCCATAACTCCCTGAATCGTACTCACTTCAGCCTCTTTATATACCTCAAGGCCAAACTCCTCTATCGTCCTACTAGTCACAGGACCAATAGACACAAGCTTCTTACCTTCAAGCAACTCCTTATAATTCTCTCCAGCAATCTCAATAAGATTCTTAACAGTAGAGCTGCTTGTAAACGTAATATAATCCACATCAGACTTAAGTACATCCTCTGCAATCTCTCTACTCTTCTCATCTATCATTGTCTTATAACTGAATACCTCAGTTACATCACAAATCTCTTTTAACTTATCAGCTAAAAACTCTCTAGCATTTTCAGATCTCGGAATCAAAATCCTATCACTGTTCTTAACAGTTTTTTTCATCTCTTCAAACAGCGACTCTGCTACAAACCTCTCAGGAACAATATCGGCTTTTATACCTCTCTTCATAAGTTCCTCAGAAGTACCAGTTCCTATTGAACAGACTTTAAGACCAAATAATACCCTAGAATCAAGTCCCATATCGTCTAAAGTCTCAAAGAATAACTCAACACCATTTCTACTTGTAAACACAATATGTGTATAATTTTTTAAATTCTCTATCTCTTTTCTAAGCTCTGTATCGTCATTTTTCTCAATTTTGATAACTGGAAGCTCTACTGCCTTTCCTCCAAGAGAGTTTATTTTTTCAGAAAGGTCACTGCTCTGTTTTCTAGCTCTAGTCACAACTACTTTCTTTCCAAATAAATCTCTTTTTTCAAAGAAATTCAGCTTATCTCTCACCTTTACAACATCTCCAACAACAATTAACGATGGAGCTTTTACCTTTTTCTCCTGTGCAACTTCATACGCATTTTCTAAATCTGTAACTACTGTTCTCTGATTGTATCTAGTAGCCCAACTTACAAAAGCAACAGGTGTTTTTGGATCTCTACCTTCTTCTATAAGTCTATCACTTATATGTTTAAGATTTCCTATACCCATTAAAAATACTAGTGTTCCCTTGCAGTTAGCAAGTGCATTCCAGTTAATTTCTTTATCCTCGTCTTCTCTTAGATGTCCTGTAATTACATGGAATGAAGACGCATAATCTCTATGAGTTATAGGTATTCCTGCATAACAAAGTCCACCTATTGCAGAAGTTATCCCAGGTACAATTTCAAAGTCTATCCCTTCATCATAAAGTACCTCGGCTTCTTCTCCACCTCTACCAAAAACATACGGGTCTCCACCTTTTAATCTAGTTACTATTTTTCCTTCAAGTGCCTTTTTAGCAATTACCTCGTTTATCATATCCTGTGGAAGTATGTGATTGCTCGACTTCTTCCCAACATAGATAAATTCGCAATTTTCTTTGGCCTCTTTTAAAAATTCATCATTTGCAAGTCTATCGTATATTATTACGTCGGACTTTTTGATACACTCAAGACCTTTTAAAGTCATAAGTTTTGTATCTCCAGGCCCTGCACCTACAAGATATACCTTTCCTTTCATTAAAAATCCTCATTTCTATCTATTTAATTTATACTAATTTATTTTGTTTGTACTAATCTTTTTATTTTAATCTACAAATAATATTATTCTTCTCTGTGTTTTTTCAAAACAAGCTTAGCCAAATTACTTCCAAGCTCTTTTGGATTATCTCTATCTCCTTCAAGAGATGCAACAGTTATCTTTTCTCCGTCCTCATCTCCAAAAATTCCAGTAAGAGTCAGTTTTTCTCCGTCTACCTCACAGTATGCACCCATTGGAATATGACAGCTTCCGTCTATTCCAGCAAGATAACTTCTCTCTGCATCAGTCTGAATCTGAGAAATCTCGTCCTTTATAGCGTCTATCATCTTTTCAAGCTCTTCATCATTTTCCCTTATTTCTAAAGCAAGTGCTCCCTGTGCTGGTGCTGGTATCATTAAATCTACAGGAAGAAATTCTGTTATCTTTTCCTCTAAATCTGCTCTAATTACACCAGATGCAGCTAAAACTATCCCATCTAAATTTTCAGATTCAATTTTAGATATTCTAGTTTCTATGTTTCCTCTTATTGGAATAATATTCAAATCTGGTCTTTTTCTTAAAAGCTGATATTTTCTTCTCTTGCTTCCTGTTCCTATAGTAGCTCCTATTGGAAGTTCATCAAAACTATTTAACCCTTCTCTAAGTATAATTACATCTCTAGGGTCTTCTCTCTTTGGAACTGCTGCAAATTTTAAACCTTCAACCACCTCAGCTGGCATATCCTTCATACTGTGAACAGCTAAATCTATCTCACCTTCTAGTAGCTGACTTTCTATCTCTTTAACAAAAAGTCCCTTATCCCCTATCTTATCTAATGATAAATGTAGGATTTTATCTCCCTTTGTTTTTATTATCTTAACTTCAAACTCAACCTCAGGGAATTTTTCTTTTAATCTATCAATCGCCCAATTTGTCTGTATAAGCGCTAAATTACTTCCCCTAGTTCCTACTCGTATCTTCATTTTTATCGCCTTTCTATTTATTTTTATAGCTTTTGTTTACTAGAATTGTTGAGAAATATGAAATCTTATCCTCAAGTCCAGCCTCTCTTAAATCCTTATATACAACTTCTCTCTCCTGAGATGAATTGCTGACAAGTATTGCATTGTCAATTAATCCATACTCTTCTAACTTAGCTATTACTTCCTTAAAATTCTTATAAACCTTCATCAAAACTATACAGTTGTAGTTTTGAAGTATAAAGTCTAACTTTTCCTCTTCTATTGTGCATGGAGTTACAACAAGTGCATCCGTATCCATAACAAGAGGGAAATTATTAGAAGATGCTATATTAGAAAACGAAGAAATTCCAGGTATTGTAACCACTTCCACATCCTCGCTAAGTCTTTCCATTATATAAACATAAGTACTGTAAATCATTGGATCTCCAAGAGTTACAAATCCTACATCTTTTCCATTTATATTTATCTCATCTTCTATCTCTAGAGCTATTTCTTCCCAAGCTTTTATTTTCTCTTCTCCGTTAAAATTCATCGGGAAATGTCTCTGTCTTATCTCTAAATCCTCTGGTAAATAGTCTTTAACTATCGACAAAGCTAAACTTTCTCCACCCTTTTTAGGCTCTGGAGTAAATAATATATCTATCTTTTTTAAAGTTTCCACTGCTTTTATCGTAAGTAACGAGCTATCTCCAGGCCCTGTACCTATTCCGTAAAATTTTGCCATTCTTTTCTCCTCTAAACCTCTTCAGCTTCTAATGCGTGCTGCACAAATTTCTGCTGAATTTTTTCTATCTCTCCAAGTCCTTTTAAATGAACTTCTGTTTCTATTCCTTCAGATTCTATTATATTTTTCCAAGAATCCTCTTCATCTCCTGCCATATCATTCTGTGCATGGTCTCCAGCAACAAGCATAAGTGGCATAAGGTGTACTTTTTTAATATCTCTTTCTTTTAATCTTTTCACTACACTGTCTATTTCTGGATAACCTTCAACAGTACCAACATATACATCTGCACCCATATCTCTAAAATAGTACTCTATTGCAGGGTATGCACTGTGGCTTTCGTGGTCAGTACCATGTCCCATAAGCACAACAGTTGAGTCCATTTCATCTGTTACTTCTTTTATAGCTTCAACTGTTTCTTTGTAGTCCTCTATTCCAAAAAGAAGTGGTCTACCAAATTTTATGCTCTTAAATTTATCCTTGTACTGAGCTATCTGATTTTTTAATTTTACATATTCATGTCCACATATTATGTGTAATGTCTGGATAACTACTTCTTCGTATCCCATTTCGTAAAGTCTATCCATAGCCTGAATTGGATTATCTATTTCTATTCCATCTCTTTTTTTCAATTTATTTATTATCATATTAGATGTAAAAGCTCTAAAGAAATCATATCCTTCAAAAACAGCTTTTATCTTATCCTCAACTGCATGTATAGTTTTTTCTCTAGTATCGTGGTAGCTAGTCCCAAAACTTACAACAAGTATCGCCTTTTTCATATTATTTATCTCCATTTCTCTACAATAAATTTATATTTTTTCTAGCAATCAAATTTTGCTTCATCTTTCCAAATATCTAGTATCTCTTCAATATCTTTTAATTCACTAGTCTGATTTGGATAGTCCATTCTCTGTCTTTTAAGAACAATTACGTCTATCCCACATTCCTCACAAGCGTCGATTTTTTCTAAAAATCCACCTGCAGCTCCACTTTCTTTAGTTAGCATAAGGTCTATGTCGTAGTGCTTAATCATTTCTACATTCATATCTTTTGAAAAAGGCCCCTTCATCGCAATTATATTATCAGCATTGAATCCAAGCTTTTCACATTCTATAATCACTTCTGATGTTGGAAGCACTCTCGGGAATAATTCTATCCCAGATAAATTTTCTCTATACTTAGCTAAATTCTTACTTCCAGTTCCAATGAGTATTCTCTTATATCCACCATTTTTAGCCATTTCACACATCTCATCAATACTATCTGCAAAACGACAACCTTTATAATCTATCTCTTCAAGTAAAGATTTTCTCTCGTATCTTATATATCCTGTGTCCGTAGTTTCAGCAGCTTTTATAGCATTTTTTGAAACCTCTGTAGCATAAGGATGAGTTGCATCTATTATAAAAGAAATCTCGTTTTCCATTATAAATTTCTCCATATCTTCTTCACTCATCTTTCCAAGATGAATCTTCTTCGCAATGCCATCAGCTAAATCTTTTCCATATTCAGTCGTTACAGAAAGTATATATCTATTACAAAATCCTTTTTTATTTATCAATTCGCATATTTTTATGCTGTCCGAAGTACCACCTAAAACTAGTACCACAAAATCACTCCCTTTTCTAAACTGTATACCCTCTAGGAGTTATCATCATATCCTTATCTATAAATGTCGATTTATTTCCGACAATTACCATTGTGGTCATATCGACTATTTCAAAATTCATAGTATCAAATGTGCAGATGTGCTTCTCTTCGCCTTCTCTTCCTGCATCTTTTACAATTCCAACAGGAGTGCTTCCATCTTTAAATTCTCCCATTATTTCAAATGCTCTAGCAAGATGTTCACTTCTTCCCTTGCTTCTTGGATTGTATAGGCAAACTACAAAATCTGCTTCAGCTGCAAGTCTCAATCTTTTTTCTATAACCTCCCAAGGAGTTAGAAGATCGCTAAGACTTATATGGCAGAAGTCGTGCATTATTGGAGCACCTAAAACAGAAGCCGCTGCAATACTTGCAGTAACTCCAGGTACAACCTTGACCTTAATATCCTCGTCCTCTTTAACAACAAGCTCAAGAATAAGACCTGCCATTCCGTAAATTCCAGAATCTCCACTACTTACAACAGCTACATTTTTTCCATCTTTAGCTATTTCTACAGCCATCTTACATCTGTCAATTTCTTTTCTCATACCATTTTGTACGACTTCCTTATCAGAAATCATATCTTCTATTAAATTAATATATGTCTTATATCCAACTATTACATCTGAATTTTTTATCGCCTCAATAGCTTCAAGAGTCATATACTCTTTTCCACCAGGGCCAATTCCTATAACGTAAATCATAACTTTATCCTTTCATTCTGCCAAAAGCAAAAGTTGTTCCATTATTTTTATACTTTCCCGAAATAACATTTCCACTTAGGAGATATGCTGAAGGCTGTGCAACAGAATACACCCCAGTGTTTTTCTTTACAAATTCCGATTTATCAAACATATAGTCACAAGTGCAAATCTCATCCACATCAAATAAATTAAACTCTGCACAAAGAGCTTTTGATAAATCTATCATACATTTTTCATCTTTTTTTATAATCAAGCTCCCTGTCTTTACAATTGCAGCTGGATGTATATTGTTCAAAGCAGAAAAAATAGAAAACTCTTCAATCATTTTTTCAGTTTCTGTATTCTTTCTACACCCCATCCCAAGTGCAATTCTTCTTGGAACTAGCTTTATATAGATTAAATCCTCTTTTTCTTCATTATCTTTCTTTATATTATAAATAATCTCATCTACCCAGCATCTAAGCTTATCAGTAACTGAAACGAGTGCATCTAGTTTTGCTATTGCATCAATCTCAGTTTCTTCATCTATCAACTCAAATCCAGATAGATTTAGACTATCTTTTTCACTTTCATAATCCGAATCAAAATATATCCCCACTCGCTTGTCATCCACAAGATATGAATTTACAAGCTTTGCAGATTCTCTAAGGTTTTCCACATATCCACCAATTTTAGACACAATAACATCTAAAGCACCTTTTTTATTAGTATCTGTAGATGTTGTAATCACTGGATTTGCGTTTAAAACATCTGCTATTTTTAAAGTTATTTCATTTGCTCCACCTATGTGTCCACTTAGTAAACTAATCACATTATTCCCATTATCGTCCACAACCAACACAGCTGGATCCTCAAACTTACTCTTTAAAAATGGAGAAATACATCTAACTGCAATCCCACAGGCAGATACAAAAATTATACATTCGTATTTATTTAAAAGCTCTCCTGTAAGCTCTTTTATTCCTCTCTTTCGGAAAAATACATCTACATTTTCTAGCTCTGAAGCTATTTTTTCTGCAGTATTTTTCCCTTTTTCTGTAACAGCTATAATAGCTATTCTTATATTTTTCTTAGCAATGACGATATCTTTTTTAGATATTCCATTTTCTAAAATCCTGTCTACTTTATTCTTTAAATCAATATTTCTCTCTATAGAAATCGCATCTGAATCGAATTTAGTTTTCTCCATCT
>UQCY01000057.1 GCA_900539645.1 uncultured Clostridium sp.
TTTAAAAATTTAGAAAGAGCTAAATCTTATTTACTTAATTACAATTACTACAATGTTATTAATTTCTACAGTAAATTTTTTATGGATAAAGATTGTAATTTATATTATGATGATGTTTATTTTGAAGATATAATGGATGTTCATCTTTTTGATAAAGAAATTAAAGCAATAATATTTAAAGCTATTATGGAAATTGAAAGACACTTTAAATCTATTCTTTCTTATAATTACTGTAATTTTTTTAAAGATGATTTGTACTCTTATTTAGATGTAAAAACTTATAATAGTAAATATATTGTTCAAGCGACTGATATGGCATACAAACTATCTAAAATTATTTTAAAAAATGAGAATGATAAAAAGTATAATTCTATAAAGCATTATATAAAAACACATAACTCAGTCCCATTTTGGATATTAGTTGATTATTTATCATTTGGGGATATTATTTACTTTTATAAATATTTAAATGATAAAATTAGAAATAGTGTAGCAGCTGATTTATCTAATTTTATTAAAGATAATTTATCTAAAAAAAATATTAAACCTGTATCATCAAAGCTTATTCAAAATGCTATTTGGAATATAAGAGAACTTAGAAATATTACAGCTCATAATAACATCCTTTTAGGATTTAAATGTAGTAATGACTTACCTTTCTATGAAGATTTACATATTAAATATAATATAAAAAAAGCTGATAATCGTCAGTCTGTTTATAATAGCATATTATCTATGCAATTTTTCTTATCTCACGAACAATATACAAAATTATTTAGTGAAATAGAGGAAAAAATTATAAATTTAAAGTGTAAAATTCCAGATAAATATTTTAAAAAAATAATTTTTTCATTAGGATTTCCAGAATAATTATACATATTTTTAAATAAAAAGCTGCTGTAATAACTTACAGCAGCATATTTTTATCTATTCATTTTTCTTATATAATAAATCTTCGCAAAAAACTCAGAGAAAATCATCACATCAAAAACAACCATCGCAACCATACCATATCCCATAAGCGCCTCTGTAATCCAAGTAGTTCCTCTAAGAAGATAAATCCCACCGAAAAACAACACAACACAAATCTTAGTAACAGTAATCGCTATATTATTAGCCTTAAACTCAATCGCTGAATCTACCTTTCTCTGCTCTTCTCTCTCCTTATCGCTCTCATCAAACATTGAATTAACTATCCCATTCAACCCGAACATAAACATCAAAGATGTCATCATAACAGGATAATAATCAAAATCTCTAGCAAAACACAATACTAGCTGAAGAAGTGCCAAAGAAATAAACGTCACTCCCCAAACAACAAAATCCTTCTTATTCTTTATCATATAAGTCAACTCCCATAATATATATTTTATTTATGTAAATTATACCACAGACCTATAAATAATCTTTCTTCATTTTTTTCTCAATTTTCTCAAAATATCCAACTTCAAACCAGTCCCCCCACCGTGTACGAGCGACAGACTTATAAACATAATTAATTATTGGTATAAAAAAGAAGGGAAGTAAGTCAAAACAACGACAATTCTGCAAGCGCCTCGCAACTTTGAAATGTGTTACTCTAAAGTGCGAGGCGCTGAAGCCTGGAGTCCTTTTGACTACTTCCCTTCTTTTCTATATCCCAACATTAATTATTTTATTTTCTTAGCGATATCTTTGGCGAAGTATGTTATTATCATATCCGCACCAGCTCTTTTTATTGAAGTTACTGCTTCCATTATAGCATCTTCATTTAAAAGCCCTTCCTTAACTGCTAACTTAAGCATTGAATACTCACCAGAAACATTGTATGCACAAAGTGGCATATCAAAATTATCCTTAACTCTTCTTATAACGTCTAAGTAAGAAAGCGCAGGTTTAACCATTATTATATCTGCTCCTTCTTCTATATCTAAAGCACACTCTCTTAAAGCTTCTGTGCTATTTGCTGGATCCATCTGATAAGTTTTTCTATCTCCAAATGATGGAGCTGAGTTTGCAGCATCTCTAAATGGTCCATAGAAACTTGAAGCATATTTTGCACTGTATGCCATTATTCCTACTGTTTCAAAACCATTTTCGTCAAGTGCATTTCTTAAAGCACCTATTCTTCCGTCCATCATATCAGAAGGAGCTACCATATCAGCACCTGCTTTTGCATGGCTAACTGCTATCTTAGCTAAATATTCTAATGTCTGGTCGTTATCAACATAACCTTTTTCTGTTAATATTCCACAGTGTCCGTGGCTTGTGTACTGGCACATACAAACATCTGTTATTACGTTCATCTCTGGAGCTACTTCTTTTATCTTTCTAACTGCTCTCTGAACTATTCCATTATCTGCAAATGCTTCTGAACCACAAGCATCTTTTTCACCTGGTATACCGAACATTATAACGTGTTCTATTCCTAATTCTACTATCTCTTTTATCTCAGCTTCTAACATATCTACTGAAAAATGATAAACATCTGGAAGTGAAGGTATTTCTTCTTTTATATTTTCTCCTTCAACAACGAATAATGGGTATATAAGATCATCTACATCTATTTTAGTTTCTCTTACTAAATTTCTCATTGCTTTGCTTATTCTAAGTCTTCTAGGTCTTTTTAACATATCAATTCCTCCATTTAAACTTTTAACAAATTTCTAACAATCTTTTAAAAATATTTAGGGTTAGAATGTATTACTTAAATTTTACTTTATTTAACACCTGTATTTATTTTAAATGTATTCGGTTAAAAAGTCTAGTCTTTTTTACTTTATATTAAAATTTTTACAAGTTAAAATACAAATAAACATTGAAATTTTCATATTTAGAGTTTTAAAATAGAACTATTTTAATTTTTATGAATTTATGAAATTAAAATTCTCTTGCTAGTATTTCTTCTTTTCTTGAAAGTATATCATCGCTTAAAAGTTCTTTTTCAACTTTATCAAATCCTACTCTCTCTACAGTAACTGCAAATCTTTCTCCAAAGTTTCCATTTTCTCTGAAGAATAATATTGCTTTTTCTATAGTTTTCATTACTTCTGCTTCGTCTGTAAATATTTTTCCTAATAATTTACCATGAGAAATCTGTTTACCCCATCTTCCTCCAACGTAAACTTTGTATCCCTGTTTCTGTGTATCCATTGCTTTGAAGTAGCATTTTTCTATACATCTACCACAGTTTATACATTTATCGTAATCTACAACCATAGTTCCATCAACTAATTTAGCTGCTCCAACTGGACATACTGCCTCAACAGCACATTTTTTACAGCTCTTACATTTATCTAAATTTATAGCTGGAACTCTCGCCCCTATAACACCTAAATCGTTTAAGTTTGGTTTTACGCAGTTATTTGGACATCCACCAACAGCTATTTTGAACTTGTGAGGTAGATTTACATCATGCCATTTTGAATAGAATTCGTCGTGTATTTTTTCTGATAAATCATAAGTATCTATAAGCCCATACTGACAAGTTGTCCCCTTACAAGATACAACTGGTCTAACTCTCTTTCCTGATCCACCAGTTTCTAGCCCTTTTTCTGCTAAAAATTCCATAAATGGCTCTATATTTTCAAATGGTATTCCTGGACATTCAAAAGTTAATCTTGTAGTAACTAAAACTTCTCCATTACCAAATCTCTCTGCTGCTTCGGCTACATTTCTAAGAACCTCTGCACTTACCTTACCATTTTTTGTAATTACTCTTCCTGAAAAATTATCTGTTCCTTTGTTGCTAAAAAATCCTAAAGCTTTTACTCTAGTTTCCTCTGCCTTACTTACTGTTAAAGTTGCCATACAAATGCCTCCTAAAAAATTTAATATTTTCCCAATTTATAGTCTAAAATTTCCTTATTAATAATTTTGTTACCTAAAAAGCCTCTACTTATTAATATAACACTTTTTCATATAGGTTTAAAATTATATTAAATTATCTTCTCAATAAGATTTCCTTATAGTTACTTGTAATCTTTATGCTATAATTAAGTTATAAATCATTCATTAATTCAAGGAGGAATTCCTATGACAATAAGACATTTAAAAATTTTTGTAAGTGTCGCTGAAAATGGAAAAATGAGTACAGTAGCGTCAAAGTTTTTCATATCTCAACCTGCAGTAAGCCAAGCAATTAAAGAACTAGAAGACTACTACGGCGTATTATTATTTGATAGAATTTCTAAAAAATTATACATAACTGAAGCTGGCAAGAAACTTTTAGAATACGCTAAAAATGTTTTAGCAGAATTTGACAAATTAGAAGAAGGTATGAATGCTTTTAAAGACGTTAAAACTCTTAGAATAGGCGTAACTGTAACTGTTGGAACAAACTTTATCTCTAAAGTTTTAGCTGAATTTAAGGAAAATACTAAAAACGTTGAAACATATATAAGAATGAATAACACTAAAAACATAGAATCCCTTCTCCTTGAATCAGAGCTTGATTTGGCTGTTGTCGAAGGTAAAGTTAAGAACAAGGAGCTAATCTCCATACCAGAAGTGGACGATATCTTGGTGCTTCTATGTTCAAAAAATCATCCATTCTACGGTAAAGAGCACATCACATTTGCTGATTTAAAAGATGTCAACTTTGTCCTTAGAGAACCTGGAAGCGGAACAAGAGAACTTTTTGAAAAATACCTTGAAAAACACAAATTAAAAATAAATGCAACTTGGGAAGCAAGCTCTCCAGAAGTCATCAAACAGGCTGTAATTAACGACGGATGCGTAACTGTAGCTTCTTTAAGACTCTTTGAAAAAGAAATCAAAAGCGGTGAAATGTACGCATTTAAAAACAAAACTAAAGAATGGAACAGATCATTCTCTGTTGTATACCATAAAAACAGAAAACTGCCTGAATACGCTGAAAAATTCATAGAAATCGTAAAAGAAAACAAAGAATTTAACATACTAGAAGATATAAAATACGGAATACTATCTTAATCACAAACACATTAAATTTTTGCAAAATAAAAAGAGTTAGCTACTACAAAATCTTGTAACAGCCTAACTCTTTTTATTTTTTATCTAAATCTGCCGAAAATTGCAGATATCATCATTGATAATACAGTCACCGGTATAGATATTATTATGCAAGTCGTCATAATCAGGAACATATAAGTAACCAATCTTATAAACTTCCCACTAAAATCTATCCCCATAAGTCCAAAAATAACCGTACAAAGCACGATTATAAGCACAACTATAGGAATTGCACTCTTGCTATTTTCTATATCTGCTCTACTAAGCGACAAATGTATGCAAATTGAGTAAATCGCAAATAAAAGAACTATTCCTTTTATAGAAAATAGCGATGGCGAACTTATAATTAAAAACAGTGTATTTATCCCAGCCATAACTATATGCACAAGAAACTTGAATAAATCCAGGTTTTCAATCATTTCTAAACTCTTCTCAATATCTATAATCATATTAAATATCGTAAACTCGCTGCCTAAATAGAATTTTATCAACACGTACACGATAAAGCTTCCTATTATAACCGGTGCAGTTCCTATAAAGAAATCTCCAATCATCTTGTAGACATTACCCTTGTTTCTCGAGTGAACTACTCTCCCAAGCACTCCATCAGACTTGCTCTTTGTAGGTCTAAAAAGCTCGACTTTTTCGACATCGTGTCCAAACAACTTACACGCTAAAAAATGGCTCATCTCGTGTATTGGAACTCCTACAATTCCAGTAACCAAAATTCCCTTGCGCCCAAGCCCATTTTGCAAATAATCTATATTTCTATCTTCAATGAAGTTTAATATAAGCCCCAACAAAAACGTACCCAGTATAAAATAGGCAGCATTAAACAACCCATCAAACAAAAAAAGCTTCAATATATTTAATCTCCTTCCCTCAAAAGTATCATAAACATATTATAAACTTCTTTTGTTACATTTTCACCTTATTTTTAATAATTTATTAGCTTGTAGTAAATTACTCAAATCAAAATTTGCTAAAATTATTGATAGTATGTAGCATATGAGTTATATAGACAAAACTCTCTCGACAATCTGCAGACGTGGGTTTTAATTACAACAAAGTGTTTTACCTACACACACGTCGAAGCCTGGAGAGAAGTTTGTCTATATCTCATATGCTTTCATAATAACAAAAGATTAGCAAATTTTGATTTCTTAGAAGTACTTTCCTATATTTCTAAATTTTTCGTATCTGTGATCCTTAATCTTTTCTTCACTAAAATTAGTATAATAATTTAATCTATCAATTATATATTCTTTCATATCTGCAGCCACTTTATCTGGATCATTTTGAGCACCACCAACAGGCTCATCAATCACGTGGTCTATTATTTTTAATTCTTTCAAATCCTGTGCAGTCATCTTCATATATTCGCAAGCATCCTTTGCTTTTGAAGAGTCCTTAAACAATATACTTGAAAGCCCCTCAGGAGATATTACAGAATAGACAGAGTGCTCAAGCATACAAATTTCGTTGCCTACTCCAATTCCAAGTGCACCACCACTTCCACCTTCACCTATAACTATTGCAATTACAGGTACTTTAAGTGCACTCATTTCCATAAGATTTCTCGCAATCGCCTCACCTTGACCTCTTTCCTCTGCACCAATTCCACAGTATGCGCCAGATGTATCTATAAATGTCACAATAGGACGATTAAACTTCTCTGCCTGCTTCATAAGTCTAAGAGCTTTTCTGTATCCTTCTGGATTTGCCATACCAAAGTTTCTGTAGATATTTTCTTCTGTGTTGTTCCCCTTCTGATTTCCAACTACAGTAACAGAGTACTTTCCTATTTTTCCAATACCACCGACAATAGCCCTATCATCTGCAAACCCTCTATCGCCATGAAGCTCGATAAAATTGCTCACAATTCTATTTATATAGTCAAGTGCAGTAGGTCTTTTTATATCCCTACTTACACTCACCTTTTCGTATGGAGTTAGACTTTTAAATTTTTTAGTTTCCTCTTCCTTTAAAATCTCCTCCAAATACACTATCTTATCAGAAAAATCTAGTCCACTCGTTTTAGAAATTTCCTTTAAATTTTTTATATCCTTCTTTATCTGTTCTACATTTCTTTCCATTTTTACTTCCTCTTATGCATGTACAAAATTTTGTAAATCGTATCCTTTAAATCTTTTCGCTCTACAATCATATCCAAAAATCCATGCTCCAGCATAAATTCAGCAGTCTGGAAATCTTCAGATAGCTCTCTACCTATTGTCTGTTTAACTACTCTTTTTCCTGCAAATCCAATAAGTGTCTTTGGCTCAGATATTATTATATCTCCAAGCATTGCAAAGCTAGCAGTTACTCCACCTGTTGTGGGATCTGTTAGAATTGATATATACGGCTGCCCTTTTTCAGCGAGTTTTGTAACAGCCCGCGAAGTTTTTGCCATCTGCATCAAAGACATCATTCCTTCTTGCATTCTTGCACCACCAGATGCACTACAAACAACAACTGGAATATTATGTTCTGCACCATATTCAAATGCATACGAAATCTTATCCCCTGTGACAGATCCCATACTTCCCATCCTGAACCTCCCACGACTAAAGTCGCAGGGTTCTAAAAGTTTAAAACTTTATTTAAGAAGTTTAGTTGCTAGGCAACCCTTATTCTTACAGGCGTGTCCAGTTCGCTTCTATTGTATAGGACTTCTAAGTCCACAACTTTACTTTTACTCAATATATTCAACGCTCCATTTACATCTGCATTTATTAACCTACCATCTTTTGTTTGATACAATCCTCTTTTGATTCTTTTTCCGCTAAATTTGTATTCCTTATGTGGAAGCCAGTTTTTAATTTCTTCGATTGTATTTTCATATACAGGAATTTCATCTCTATCAAAAAAACTAGCTTTTGATGTGTAGCTTTCTTCCTGTTCAACAAAAGTTATTCCGTATAATTCACAAAGATACTCTATTTTTTCTCTAAGTACTCCAAAAGGTATATTTACAAATGTCTGATTATTTTTCTTGCCTAAATCAGAATTTTTTTGAAGTGTTGGATTATATCCACATACAACAGTTCCTATTCCATTTTCTAAGCAATAGTTTATTATTATTCTAGCAGTTTTGTTCATATAATCATTAACTCTATTGTTTCTTTTTCTAGTATTCAAATCCTGTCTGTTTGTGTATTTCTTTTTATATCCTTGTTTATCCTTTATACGTTGTAAACGTGCATTTTCTTTATTATGCCATTGATTTATAGATTTTAGCCTTCTTCCATCTACTATGAAAGATTTTCCAGTTGATGTTACACAAGTTGCAAGATTATTCACTCCAAAATCTATCGCTAGTGCTTTATTTTTATCGACATTACTTTGAACTTCTTCTACTTCATAGATATATTGAATTTCAAAGAACCTAGCTTTTGATTTAGGTTTAATTCTTATCTCTTTTATCTTTTTATCAACTAGTTTAGGTGGAATATTTATCTCTATTCTTTTATGCTTTTTGTTGAAAGCATTTGAATATGGAATCATTAATTTATTTCCTTTTATTCTCACAAAACCTATAATCAATGTTTTAAAAGCATCTTTAGGAAGATATTTAGGAAGTTTTATGTCTTTAAAATTGTATTTTCCATTCTTTGCCAATTTAAGTAAAGCAAAGAATGATTTAAAAGATTCATCAACTTCCATTAAAATCTGCTGTGCCATATTTGAATTTAGCATTTTATAATTAGGGCTATTTTTAAGCAATGCGTAGTTTTTCTGATAGTTTAGATATTTACCTTCACTAAAATAGTATTGTCTAACATTGTAAATTGCCTCATTTGCTAAATTCTTAGCTATATGAGATAGCAGTTTTAAGTTTTTATAATCTTCTTTAGTCAATTGTTTTACTTGTTGTTTCATACTTAAATGCATTATAATCACCTCACTTTATGTAAACGTTTGTATAGGTATATTATAACATATTTAACAGAACATTTGTTCTTATTTAATCATTTTATTGAAAATATTTTGTAAAAGTTCTTTAGTTTTAAATTTTTAGAATCCCACAACATATGGGAGGCGTCGTTCATATAGGCTAGCTACTGCCTATACAGTTCTCTTATGAACTTCTTAATGTTTCCATTAAGCACAGACTATATCTTATCCCTCAGCACTACCTGTTAGGGCGAAACCACTTCCACTGCCAAAAGCTTGCAGTGTACTTCCCTCACGAGGAATAGTCGTTGAAGTTTCTCCTGTTCGGAGCTTACCTGCTGATTATCGATTTTCAAGCACTTAGGATTTAACCTTATACCATCTAATTAATTTTTTCTGCTTTCGCCACATTCACACTTGAGCTTTTTTCATCTCTATGTTGTAGTTTAATTAGCTTTACGATTTTCCAGCAATTCAGTTTCTTAGTTGCGTAGATTTGCTACGTCTACATACAAGTTTCCCTATATGCTTACTATTCTAGCCAATTCATCTCATGACTAAAGTCACGAGTGTTCTTGTCTAGTTTAATAAAAGCGGGATTCATAACACAAAGCACATATCTAATTCCGTTAATTCTTCCAACACCTGTTACAACAGATTCTGATTCGTGAGTTTTTTCTTTGTACGATGTTACTTTTTCAATGTAATTAGGGAATTTTAAAGGATCCACTACATCACTTTCCTTATTTATCTCAATAAATGTACCCTTATCTGTTAGCATTTCTATTCTATCTCTTACATCCATTCTCATATGTTTATTACATTTTGGGCATACAAATAAGTTCTCCTCTAAATCCTTGTTAAATGTGTACTCACCACATTCTGGACACTTACTCCAAAATCTATCGTCTATATTATTAGACTCGTGGTTGTTTGCTATGTAATTTCCATCCTCTTTAGTTTCTTCTTTTTCTTGAATTTTTATATGGATAGATGTGTAGTTGTCGTTTTTTTTCTTAGCTTTATTCTTTTGTTTCTCTTTTTTAAAAAGCTGTAATCCATTTAACACTTATCTATCACCTATCTTTCGTTTAATTTTCTTTCTATAAATCCTGTGTCGTGTGTGTCGTTTAGGAATTCATCAGAATTTATTAACTCTCTTTGGAATTCTATATTAGTTTTAATTCCGTCGATTATCAGCTCATCTAATGCGCCGTTCATTTTTGCTACACATTCTTCTTTTGTATCAGCCTTGCATATTAATTTTCCAATCATTGAGTCGTATAACGGAGGTATGCTGTATCCTGCATATACAAATGTGTCAAATCTCACTCCAAATCCACCAGGTATATTTATCTCCTCAATTTCTCCAGGGCATGGTGTAAATCCACTTTCTGGATTTTCTGCGTTTATTCTACATTCTATAACATGTCCTCTCATTAAAACATCTTCCTGTTTGAATGGAATTGGGTTGCCTGCTGCAATCTGTATCTGAAGTTTTATTAAATCTTTGTCTACTATCATCTCAGTTACTGGGTGTTCAACCTGAATTCTCGTATTCATTTCTATGAAGTAGAAGTTTTTATCCTTATCTACTATAAATTCAACTGTTCCGGCTCCTTCGTAATTAGTACCTTTAACAGCTTTTAATGCACTTTCATATAATCCTTTTCTTTCTTCATCGTTTAAATAGCAACTTGGAGATTCTTCTATCATTTTCTGATTTCTTCTCTGCATTGAGCAATCTCTTTCTCCTAGATGTATAGCATTTCCAAATTTATCCCCAAATACCTGAACTTCTATGTGTCTTGGGTTTTGGATAAATTTTTCCATGTATAAATCGCCGTTTTTGAAGTATGAAATTGCCTCTGATTTAGCTATTTCAAATGATTTTTCTAAGTCTTCTGCTTGGTGAACGATTCTCATTCCTCTTCCGCCACCACCTGCAGATGCTTTTATC
>UQCY01000058.1 GCA_900539645.1 uncultured Clostridium sp.
CTCCTTTCCGTAGGGGGAATGTGTTTTTGGGTGAAATCATTGTAAACCCTACCGGAGTCGAGATTCAATACTAAATAAGTTAACAGAGCGTAAATTTACAATGGAGGTGATCGTTATGAAAAAAATATATATAGTTTCTACATATACAGGTACAGTGCTTGCCCATTTAATAAGGACGATCACTAGAAAACCATATTCACATATTTCTATTTCTCTTGATGATAGTTTGGAAACAATGTACGCTTTTGGAAGAATTAATCCTAAAAATCCTCTAGTAGCTGGATTTGTTGAAGAGGGAATAGATAAAGGTCTTTATGAAATAAAGAAAAACACTATATGTAGAGTGTATTCTCTAGAAATAGTAGAGTGTATTCTCTAGAAATAGACGACGATAAATACGAAAAACTTAGAACTAATATAAATCAAATTAAATCAGTTAAATCTCTTTATAGCTATGATTTAATCTCTTTAATAGCTATACCACTTGGTCTTGGTAGAAAGCCTGAGTTTGGATATGTCTGCTCTACATTTGCAGCAGATATGCTTAGTAAAAGTGGAATTAAATTATTAAACAAACCATTTTACACTGTTCAGCCGAATGACTTCTACAATCTTAAAGGGTTGACACTTGAGTATGAAGGTTTACTTAGAGATTATAATAAATTTAGAGCTACATATAGCATTGATACAATTTAATTTAAATACAAGATGGTGCTGCTACAAAACATTATTTCTTTTGTGGCAGCACTTTTTTAATAATGACAATTCTTTACAAGTTTTGATAAAACGTATCTTTTCAAATAATTTGTGCTATATTAAAATAAAAAGGTAATTTTTATCAGAGTTAATAAAAGCTAACTTATACTTTGGTAATTATGTTCAGAAATATATAATCTTCTTATTAGGAGGTTTTTAATGTATAAAAAAATAAATATTATTTTTAAAAATATATATACTGCTTTATTCCCTATTGTAATTTTAGTATTTTCATATATGTACAGAATTGCTCTGGATGCATTTCAAAATATGGAAAGCAACTTCCATATTTTTATAGGAATTGCTTATGCACTTTGTTTCCTATTACTTATATCAATCGTTGTTTTGAGCAATAAATCAATACATATCGTATCAGTTATAATAGGTATATTATTGGCAATTATTTTATTAATACCATATATTATGCCGTTCTCTATTATAAATAGCTCTTATACAACTCCACTATTGATCTTCAATATGTTGTTTGTATGCCTTGCTATTTATGTATTTTTCTTTATGATTAGAAAATCTAACTGAGATTTCTAATAGATTATTTTGAGGAGATGATTTTATGAGATTTAAAAAATCTGCATCAGTTCTGCTTTCTGCGGCACTTGTTCTAGGTGTATACTCTGCAAATCCTATTTCATCTGAAGCTGCAGCTACTGAACAAGTATTGGCAGGCTCAAACAGACACAGTACTGCTGTACAAGTAAGTCAAAAGGGTTGGAGTTCTTCAGAAAATGTTGTACTTGTAAATGACTCTGCAATAGCAGATGCATTAGCTGCAACACCACTTGCAGAAGAATTAAATGCACCAATCCTACTTACAGGTAAAAATAAGCTAAACAGTACTACAAAATCAGAAATAGAAAGACTCGGCGCAACAAATATCTATCTTATAGGTGGCGAATCTGTACTATCAGATGATTTATCTGCTGAGATTTCTGGAAGAACTTATAGAATAGCAGGCAGTAGTAGAGAAACAACTGCTCTAGCTATTGCAAAGAAGATAAATGAATTAAATCCTGTAAAAACAATAGCTGTTGTAAATGGAAATACAGGTCTTGCAGATGCTGTTAGTATAGCATCAGTTGCAGCCGAAAAAGATATGGCAATAATCCTTTCAAATCCAAAATCTGGAGTTGCTCTATCTAAAGAATTTATATATTCTAATGGAATTGAAAAATCATACGTTATAGGTGGAGATAAGGCAGTTCCAAATTATGTAATGTCTTCTCTTCCTGAAGCAGAAAGAGTAAGTGGCTCAAATAGAAATGATACAAATGCTAAGGTAATAGAAAATTTCTATCCTAGCAATAGTTTAAACAATATATACGTAGCAAAGAATGGATCAAAAAATACTGGTCAGTTAATAGATGCTCTTGCAGTAGGTGTACTTGCTGCTAAAAACAGCTCTCCAGTTCTTATAGTTTCTAATAGTTTAAGCTCTAGTCAGAGAAATGTTGTTGGAAGCAAGGAAATCGGCATCGTTACTAGAGTAGGTGGAAACGGAAATGAAAGTGCCTTTGAAGAAGTAAAAGAGCTTCAGGGAATAAAACCTGCTGAATTAAAACTACCTACTAATGCTTTAACTACTTGGTATATTAAATACAAAGGTACAGGAGAAAATGGTAATAAAAATAATTACTATAGTTACGGTGATTACTATAGAATATCCACTAATTATATCAAAGGATATGACGATCCTATAAAATATAAAGTAACTAAAATAGAAAATAACACATATTATTTAGATTTTTATTATCATCATGAATACGGTGATGGATTAGAAAAACACAAATTTATATTTAATGGAAATACTTTATTAGATTATATTTATAAAAATGGTAAATATATATCTAATATAACTTTATACAAAAATATAACTATACCTGATTATGCTTATAGAGATTATTATAGAGATGATGATATTTGCCTAAGTATAGACGAAAATTATATGACTATTTTCGGATTTAAATTTAAATATGAGTTAACTGATTACCGCTATCCATACTATAATGATTTTATAGTAAAAACAGTTGGACATAATCCTCCTTTATACTTATATATGCACCAATGGGGAAATAAAGTAGAAATCTGTTTTGCAACAGCAGATGATTATGAAAATAGTGCTGACAATCCTTGGGTTCCTATCGCTACATTCTCTACTAGTCCATTATCAACTGAAATACTAGGCGATGTAAATGAAATTCCTCCTGGTTCAGTAATGATATATTAGATAACTTTTTATTTTAAATATAATTAATATTCAAAAAGGGACTACTGAAAATTTTTTCGGTAGTCCCTTATAACTTTATTCCTTATAATATTTTTTCTAAGTAAGTAGCAATCCCATCATCTGCTATAGCATCAGTAAACTCATTCGCTACCTCTTTAAGCTCTGGTACTGCATTTCCCATAGCTATACCATGAGCTGCAGTCTGTATCATCTCTATATCGTTTCTTCCATCACCGAAAGCATAAGAATCTTTTAATTCTACACCTTCAAGCTCTATAGTCTTTAACAGACCTTCGCCTTTAGAATTTTTCACTGGATACATTTCATATACTTCACCTGGATAGTTTTTAAAACAATTAAACTCTCCCTGATCTAATGACTCACAGTATTTGCATCCTTCTTCATCTACTGGAAGCATCTCTATCTTAAATACATCTACATCATCTATATCAAAATTGTATTCTAAGAAATCATCTGTTATCCCGTATTCTCTGTAGTATGATACTAATCTAGTGAACTCTTTTTTTAGGTAGCTGTATTTTGGTCCCTGTAGGCAATAGTCTATATTTAATCTCTCACAGTTTGAAACTACTTCCTTAACAAGCTCTTTATCTATTCCACTAAAGAATTTTGTTTCGTCGTTTATTAAAACCTGAGCTCCATTACCTAATACAAATCCGTCAAATCCAAAGTTTAGTAGCTCTTTATTTAAGAAAGCATAAGGTCTACCACTAGATACAAATGCTACATTTCCAGCTTTCTGAAAATCTTTTATAGCTTTTTTTACTCTATCACTTATATCCATAATTCCTATTGTACAATCTATTAACGTACCATCTACGTCAAAAAATGCCGCTTTTTTCATATAACTTCTCCCCTCTTAAAAGTATTTAATCCCTAGCTTATTTCTACCTATGTAAAATACACAAGTCAAACCTTTTCCTGTTTTGTATAAACTAAAAGCAGCCTGTAAAATACAGACTGCTTTTTATATTAATCAATCATTATCAATCAATTATTATTTGTTTGATTCTTCAACAGCAACTGCTACTGCAACTGTTGCACCAACCATTGGGTTGTTACCCATTCCTATAAGACCCATCATTTCAACGTGAGCTGGAACTGATGAAGATCCTGCGAACTGAGCATCAGAATGCATTCTTCCCATAGTATCTGTCATACCGTAAGAAGCTGGTCCTGCTCCCATGTTGTCTGGGTGAAGAGTTCTACCTGTTCCACCACCTGAAGCAACTGAGAAGTATTTTTTACCCTGTTCTATACATTCTTTTTTGTATGTTCCTGCAACTGGATGCTGGAATCTTGTTGGGTTAGTTGAGTTACCTGTTATAGATACGTCAACACCTTCATGATGCATTATAGCAACACCTTCTCTAACATCATCAGAACCGTAGCATTTAACTTTAGCTCTGTCTCCGTTTGAGAATGGAGTTTCTTTTACTATTGTTAATTCACTTGTGTAGTAGTCGAACTGAGTCTGAACATAAGTAAATCCGTTTATTCTAGATATTATGTAAGCAGCGTCTTTTCCAAGACCGTTTAATATAACTCTTAGAGGTTTTTTTCTAACTTTGTTAGCTTTTTCAGCTATTTTTATAGCACCTTCTGCTGCTGCGAAACTTTCGTGTCCAGCTAGGAATGCAAAACATTCAGTTTCTTCTCTTAATAACATTCCACCTAAGTTACCATGTCCTAAACCAACTTTTCTGTTGTCAGCAACAGAACCTGGTATACAGAATGCCTGAAGTCCTTCACCTATAGCTTCAGCTGCATCTGCTGCTTTTGTGCATCCTTTTTTAAGAGCTATTGCAGCACCTAAAGTGTATGCCCAACCTGCATTTTCGAATGCTATAGCCTGAGTTTCTTTTACTATTTCATATGGATCAAATCCTTTGCTTTTGCAAAGTTCTCTACAATCTTCTAAAGTTCCTAATTCGTATTTTTCTAGAACTGGAGTTATCTGGTTTATTCTTCTTTCATAACTTTCAAATAATGCCATTATTTTCACCTTCCTTATAGATATTATTCGTGTCTTGGGTCTACGTATTTAACAGCGTCGTTAAATCTTCCGTAAGTAGCTTTTGCAGCTTCCATAGCTTCGTTAGCGTCTTTTCCGCCTTTTATCATTTCCATCATTCTTCCTAGGTTAACGAATTCGTATCCTATTATTTCGTCGTTTTCGTCAAGACCTACTCTTGTTACATAACCTTCAGCCATTTCAAGGTATCTTGGTCCTTTAGCTAATGTTCCGTACATAGTACCAACCTGGCTTCTTAGACCTTTTCCTAAATCCTCAAGACCTGCACCTACTGGAAGTCCACCTTCAGAGAAAGCAGTCTGGCTTCTTCCGTATACTATCTGTAAGAATATTTCTCTCATTGCAGTGTTTATAGCATCACATACAAGGTCAGTATTTAATGCTTCTAATATAGTTTTTCCTGGTAATATTTCAGATGCCATAGCTGCTGAATGAGTCATTCCTGAACATCCTATTGTTTCAACTAATGCTTCTTCTATTATACCGTCTTTAACATTTAGAGTTAATTTACAAGCACCCTGCTGTGGAGCACACCAACCTATACCGTGAGTTAATCCACTTATATCAGTTACTTCTTTAACTTTTACCCATTTTCCTTCTTCTGGAATTGGAGCTGGACCGTGGTTTGGTCCTTTTTTTATTGTACACATATTGTTTACTTCTGCTGAATAAATCATAAGACTTCCTCCTTATTTTTAAATTTTTTTATTCAGATAATTATATATTATTTTAACCTATATCATATTTGTTTAAAAAATATCAATAGCTACACTAAAAATTTTTTTGTTTCTTTTTTATCCCCGGCTATGTCTAGTTTTTTAAACGTCTTTCATGATTAATATTATCACAAAATACAGCTTTTAAAAAGCATAATTTTTAACAGAATATTAAAATTTAGCCACTTTTTCGCTTTATTTTTTAGATTTTACCCTCATTATTGAAATCAAAAAACACTCAAAAAGACATCTAACCTTTGAAGATAAAGTTTTCCTATAGCGCTATATTTTTTATATCTATATACTTTTTTACAATAACTCTATTCAAAAATTTTTTTATATTTTTGTAAAAAAAAGATAGCTCCAATTTGGAACTACCTTCTTTTGTATTAGGGTTTATATGAAAAGCAGCATCTATCTTCTACATTTATAATAGATATTTATTTTGATTAGTCTTCATCGCAATCGTCGAAGTCATCTTGGTTGTCGTGAGCATATCTATCATCGTCATATTTATCATCTTGGTCATCATCACAATCATCTTTATCATCATGTCTATCGTCATCATACTTATCATCATAATCGTCTTTATCGTCGTATCTATCGTCATCATACTTATCATCATAATCATCTTTATCATCGTATCTATCGTCATCATATTTATCATCATCGTATATTACGTCATTATTTGGTTTGTTTTGGCTATTATTCCGATTACTGTTCTGATTGTTGTTTTGATTACCCTGATTGCTAGAATTATTATTCTGATTTACTACGTATTCTTTGTCAAAATCAGTTATATTTCCATTTAATGAATCTACTTCTATTTCATATACTTCATTTCCCTTTTTAACTATAGCTTTATACTCTCTATCTCTTTCATCTAAATATATTTTTTCTATTTTCCCATTAGGTATTTTATTAAGCATTATTTTTTCAGCATCTGCCTGAGATATTGTTTTTCCACCTTCCTGAGTTGCTGCAAATGATAATCCACTTATTAATAAAACTCCTGCTAATCCTAATACTAAACTTCTCTTTGTCATTTTCTTTTCCTCCCTTTGCATTTATAGAATATTCTATGTAAGTTTGCTTTCTTTTTTCTTTTCACTATACAATACAGAGGGAGGTTTTATTTTGGGGAAGTTTTTGAGATATTTTTTTAAATTTTTATTTTATTTTTTTATTTTGAAGTTCATACCACCTATTTGGATTATATTTTTCCCATTTAATATACTATTATCCGTATTTTCAGATACAAGTACTATTCCATCTTCTTTTGCTAAATTTGAACTAGTAAGTGCATCTACAAGAGTTTTTCCATTTGCTATATAAAGTTTGCTTTTATTTTTATAAAATCTAGCTATAACTTTTCTGTTTGTTTCATATCTATCTTTTCCGGATATTCTTGTTGCTGATAATTCTTTTACTATACTATTATCTACAACAGCTTCTCCACCTATTACATAATACTCTACATCTTTTTTATCTACTTCAATATTTTTCCCATTTGTTAAAATTATCGGTGCTTTGTATTTTGCAGCTAATGGCGATGCTGACATAGCATCTGCCTCACCTTTATATCCATTTACAACAAATGCTTTTGAGTACTCTTTTATCTCTCTTGCTACTGCTTTAGATGTTTCTACTCTATCTTTTCCTGCTAATCTTTCTATAGATTTTATATTTTTTAAGCTTTTTAGTTCAGTTTCAACATTTTCACTTATAGCGTTATTTCCACCTATTATATATACTTTATCTACATTTTTTAATTTTTCTAAAGTACTCTGAGGAATACTATCTCTTTTAACTAGAAGTATAGGAGCTTTTTCTTTTCCAGATAAACCTGCTGCCGATAGTCCGTCTGACATACTATTTTCTGCATTTACTAATATCGCTTTGTTGTATTTACCTAAACTAGTAGCTACCTTAGCTGCAGTATCGTATCTATCTTTTCCAATTATCTTTTGACTCTCAAAATTTACCTTCTCATCTTTTACTTCTTTGTCTTTTTCTATTTCTTTATCTTTATCAATCTTATTTTCTTCTTTAGTTACTTCTTCAAACTTATCTTCATCTATTTCCATATCATTTGATTTTTTATCTTGATCCTCGTTCTGTACCAATTTTATTTCATTTGAATTATTTTCAGAGATAAAATGTCTTTCTATATTTTCTCCATTAGCATATAGATTTATACGATTTTTGTTTCCAATTAAGTTTGAAATATCTGTAGTACTTATATTTTCGTGAACATATATATTCAATTCATCATCATTTGAGAATAAGTAGTTATCGCCAAATATCATATTTCCAACTATTCCAGCTGAATACCCTTTTACACCACCGCTTATTTTACTCGCTGTGTTAGTATTTATAGAAACATCAGCAGTATTGTAGATTTGACCAACTATCCCACCTACTATTCCTCTATCATGGTTAGATATTACATCTGCACTATTTTTATTCTCTTTTACTGATATTTTACCTATTTTCCGTTCATCACCATGGTTGTTGTAGCTTATCAATCCAATTATTCCACCTGCAAATCTATCTGCTATTACAGTAGTACTATTTTTATTAAAAAATACATCTCCGTATGTTGTCTGTATTCCTACTATTCCACCAGATATAACTGAGTTTGACTCTTTTATATTTTCTGGAGATACATTTTCATTTTCAAAAACATTGGCTGATGAAAATCCTACTATCCCACCTGTTACACTTGCTTTTTCATTTTCTTTAATAGCCCCATAAGAGCCAATATTTGCATTGTTTATATTATTATTTATATCTATATTAGAGTCTATATAGTATGCTTTTCCAACTATTCCACCTAATATCGCTTCATTTTGATTTGTATTGACATCTACTTCATTTTTGTTGTTGTAAATATTTCCTGAATTAACCGCCATACCTACAATTGCTGCTCCACTTCCGATTGAAATATTTCCACTTTTTACAGTTACATCGTGAACATCACTTTTTCCAAGTGACACACCTACCGCTGCTCCTGTAATAGTCTGTAGGTTTTGTGAACTCTGATCTAAATCTTTTATATCTATATTTACATCTGTGAATACTAAATTTCCAACTTTTGCATTTCTTATTGCTCCAAATAAGCCTAAAGTATTTGAGTCTGCATATATATTTTTCAGTCTTAATCCAGAAATTTCACACCCATTTCCGTCAAATTCCCCTTTAAAACTTCTTTCGCTTTCAGAGTAATTTTTACCATTGTGTATATCTATTCTAGCCTTTCCTATTGGAGTCCACTCGCCAGAAAGTTCTATTTTTCCTATTTCCTTAGGTATAACTACTTTTTTGCCAGCAAAATCTTTTCCAGAATTTACCATCTCAGCAAATTTTCTAAGATCTAATTCATTCCTTATTTCAAATGATGAGCTTTCCTCGTAATCATCACCAAAATCTGAAGTATCCGTTTTGCTTTCTACTATTTCATCTATATTGCCTATTTCCATTGCATTTACTTGAGTTATAGGCACAATAGTCATTCCAAATGCCATAATAACTGCCACTAATTTGTTTTTATTTTTTCTCATATCTCTACCACCTCATCGAATAGTTTTAAATCGTTCTAACTTTTAAAGCTATTAAATTTTCTACTCCCGGGATTTCATTTTTATTTAGAGATAACTGCAATTTTCCCTTACAATCTCTCTATTATACACATATACCCTTTTGTTGCAATAGTAATCTTAACTAACAAAAACAGATTTGTAACTATTTTTGAAATTATAAAGAATTAGAATTGAATAAACGGAATTTTCTAAAAAAATAAAAATACAGTCTAAAAGTATATTAGACTGTATTTTTCAATATTTTTATTCGTTCTTATTTAATTTTTAACACTTAATTTTATTAAGTTGAATTTTTATAGATTTTTATTCTATGGTGAACTTGACACTGCGGAATGTGATGCACATTTTAGGCTGAAATAGGATTTCCCACTAAGCATATTTGTAAGTCGTTGAAAACATCTTTGGTATGGGAATGGCCAATCTGCAAGCTTTCCAGTCTGTCCGTTTTCATTCGTATATTCCATTTTGGTAGTCGCGCAAATATTGCGTAAAAGTCTTTCCTGTTTCACGTTTAAAGAAACGCATCAGATGACTCGGGTCGGAGAAATGAAACTCTTCGGCCAGCTGGTTCACGTTTCGGTTAGCAAACAGTAACTCATTCTTCAATTCTTCCAACAGACGCTGCTTGAGCAGATGATTGGCAGATACACCGAATTGACTCATCACGGAACTGTTTAACGTAATACGGCTCACACGGAGCATATCCGCATATTCCTGCACCCGCTGTTTCGTACGGATATTCTTTTCCAGCAAGTCCTTAAACTGGAATGCGTAATTGTTTTTAGGTACATCAATCGGTAAATGATAAGTGGCGGCATACGCCCGGTTGATAATAACCAATAAGTAGTAAAGCACAGATACAATGAGATTATAAGTATCGGCAACAGGATGCAGAAGCTCCTGCTTTATGATTCCTAAAAGACGAATATACTCCGCCATGCTTTCTGGCGAAGCAAACAGATAGGGAGGCGTGTCGGTCTGATAATAATATAGCAAGCGATACACAAAAAACTTGTCCGCTATGAATGTACGCATAAAATCCTCGCGGAATATAAGAAAAGAGTAATCTAGTTCTGCTTCATCCACGTGCCATTCCTGCTGCTGATGCGGCGAGAGGAGCAATACCATATTGGCATGCAATTCAAATTTGCGGAAATTCAGCAGCAGATACCCATTGGCCTTACGAAAAAAATAGAAGCTAAAAAAATCTGTTTTAAACACCTGATTTTCCGTCAGTACACCACATACATCGCTACTGTAGCC
>UQCY01000059.1 GCA_900539645.1 uncultured Clostridium sp.
TTTTATTAATTATTTTTTCATCTTTTCGCTTTTTCAATACATTCATATTACTATTATACACAAGTTTTCCACAGTTTTAAATTATTATAATTTCCTTAAGAATAAAAAAAGAGACTGTTACAATTGATTGCAACAATCTCTTTTGAATTCTTATTATAAATTATTTGGATTTATTTATAAGCTATTTACGTTATCTTTGAAATCTTTTCCTCTTACCTCAAAGTTTTTGTACATACCCCAACTAGCACATGCTGGAGAAAGTAAAACTATATCTCCTTCTTTTGCTATATCGTGGCAAGTTTTAACAGCTTCTTTCATATCCTCTACTCTGTGTATATCTGTAAATCCTATTCTTCTAGCTGCTTCCTCGATTTTATCTGCAGTCTGCCCAAGTAAAACTAGTGTTTTAACATTTTTCTTTGCTATTTCAAGAAGTTCATCGTAAGTACTTCCTTTATCGTATCCACCTGCTATAAGTATTATTGGATTTTCGTAAGCCTGAACTGCTTTTATTGTAGAATCTGGGTTTGTTCCCTTAGAGTCGTTTACATATTTAACTCCTTCTACTTCTTTTACAAATTCAAGTCTGTGTTCAACAGCTTTGAAAGTTTTTAAAACTTCTCTTATAACTTCTATATCTATTCCTGATACATAAGCCATTGCAGCTGCTGCCATACAGTTTTCAAGGTTATGACCTCCTGGTAGAGAAAGGTCATTTACTTTCATTAAGTTTATTTTTTCGTCTATATCTATTATGATATCTCCATTTTCAACGTAGATACCTTTTTCTAGTTTTTCTAATCTAGAGAAAAATACTACATTTGCATTACATTTATCTGCTAAAGCTCTTGTTAATTCATCATCGTAATTTAAAACACAGAAGTCATTTTTATCCTGGTTCATAAATACTCTAGCTTTAGCATCTATATAATTTTCCATAGTATGATGTCTGTTCATGTGATCTTCAGTTATATTAAGAACAGCACTCACACTAGGTTTAAAATCTTTTATACTTTCTAGCTGGAAACTACTAAGCTCTGTAACAAAGCTAGCTCCTTCATTTGCGGCCTGTACTGCGTCTATTACTGGATTACCTATATTTCCGACAACATAAGTTTCTTTTCCTGCTTTTTCAAATATTTCTCCTGTTAGGCTAGTAGTTGTAGTCTTACCATTTGTACCAGTTATTCCTACAAAATATGGTTTATTGGCTAATTCATAGGCTAATTCTACCTCACCTATTAATTCTTTATTTTCTTCTATTACTTTTTTGATAAATGGAAGGTCTAAAGGAACTCCCGGCGAAACAACAACCATATCTATGTCTGCTATATCTTCAGGATGGTGTCCTAAAATATATTTTATACCGTCGATATCTTTTATCTCTGCTATTATTTCCTCAAGCTGATCCTCTGTCTTTATATCATTAACTGTTATGTCTGCTCCGTATTTTGCAAGACATTTTATTGTTGATATTCCTGTCTTTGCAAGACCGACAAGTAAAACTTTTTTTCCTTTTAATTCCATTTCTTCTTCCTCCAAATTTTTAGAATCCTGCTACTACTCCTATCCAAGCAAGTATAATTGCTACTATCCAGAATATAAATACAACCTTTGTTTCAGGCCATCCACACTGTTCAAAGTGGTGGTGAAGAGGTGCCATTTTAAATATTCTTTTTCCAGTCTTTTTGAAATATGTAACCTGTATTATAACTGATAATGCTTCAGCGAAGTATATTCCACCTACTATAGGTATTAATAAAACTGAGTTTGTTAAAACTGCAAATGCTACAACAGCTCCACCTAACGCCATAGAACCTGTATCACCCATAAATACTTTAGCTGGGTTTACGTTAAATACTAAGAATCCTATACATCCACCTACTGTAGCTGCTGCAAATGTTGCAACTGCTGCATCTTTAGCTACAAATAAAGCAAATGCTACGAAGAAAGTAGAAACTACTGCTGTTATTCCTGAAGCTAGTCCATCAAGACCATCAGTTAAGTTTACTGCGTTTACTGTCCCTATTATTATAAACATCATTATTGGAACATATAAAATACCTAAATCTAAGAATTTATCTGTAAAAGGTATCATTATTTTTGATGCCGCTGGAGAAGATGTATACTGATAGAATGCTACATATCCAGATATAACAAACTGCATAGCTATCTTCTGCCATGGTTTTAATCCTAGTGATCTTCTCATCTTTATTATTATAAAGTCATCAAGGAACCCAACTAATCCAAAACCTAACATACAAACAAGTCCTACAAATACATCAGAATCTAATTTTGCTCTGAATAGAACTGTTATTGTTATTGCTATCATAAACATAATTCCACCCATTGTAGGTGTACCATTCTTAGCAAGGTGAGTCTGAGGACCGTCGTCCCTTACTGTCTGACCAAATTTTAATCTATGAAGCATAGGTAAAAATACCGGTCCAATTATTACAACTATTACAAATGCCATAAGCATCGTAATAGTTAGATTTTTAATATCCATATTAAAATTTCCTCCTATTGTTTCTTAAATCTTACTTTATCTATTATATACCTTCTTTTTTTCTTGTAAATAGAAAATATCTTCTTTTAGTTTAATTGATTTCAGAAACTTCCTTTACATACTCAACAAACTTTTCAAATTTCATTCCTCTAGAAGCCTTAAATAGCATTGTATCACCACTCTGCATAATATCTCCTAAAAGTTTTTTAGCGTCTTCTAAATTATCGAAGTGGTATGAATTTTTTGCATCAAATCCATTTTCTTCTGCTTCTTTATTTATAAATACCGCACTTTCTCCAACTGTTATTATAACATCTGAATTATCAACACATGCTTTTCCTACTCTTCTGTGTCCAAATTCAGCTAAATCTCCCATTTCAAGCATATCTCCAAGAACAGCTATTCTTCTGCCTTCGTATCTTCCTAGTATGCTAAGAGATGCCTCCATTGAGTCAGGACTTGCATTGTAAGTATCATTTATAACAGTGTACTCACCTATTTTTCTTATATCCTGTCTCATTCCTGTAGCTTCAAAATTAGAAAGACCTCTTTTAATTCCTTCCATAGATATTCCCTCTACAGTCCCAACAGCTATTGCAGCCATTGCATTGTAGATATTGTGTTTTCCTACAGTTGGTATAAATATCTTTTCTAATTTCCCCATAACAGAACATTCAAATTCTATGCTATCCTCTGTCATTTCATAGGCTACACAGCATATATCATTATATTTTTCAAATCCAAATGTTATAAGGTCATAATCTCTTTCTGTATCTCTTAAAGTAGATAGGAATTTATCGTCCCCATTTACAACAAGAGTGTTTCCTTTTCCAAATCCAGTAGTTATTTCCATTTTAGCTTTGAAAATACCTTCCTGAGATCCAAGATTTTCAACGTGTGAAAGTCCTATATTAGATATAACTGCAACCTTTGGATTTACCATATTTGCAAGGTACTCGATTTCCCCAAATCCTGACATACCCATTTCTATAACAGCACATTCATAACTACTATCTAGGTTGAATAATGTCAAAGGCACTCCAAAATGGTTGTTGAAGTTCTTTTCATTCTTTAAAGTAGCTCTTTCTGAAGAAAGGGCTGCATACACCATATCTCTAGTTGTTGTTTTTCCAACACTACCAGTTATCCCTATAAATGGTATATCAAATTTCTTTTTATAATAGTGCCCGATATCTCCAAGCGCTTTTGAAGTATCTTTGACTTCTATTATATTCATATCTGATTTTATATCGATATCTTTTCCTTTATTAACAATAAATACTCTGCATCCTAAGTCATAAGCAGAACCGATATATTTATGAGCGTCGTTGTTTTCTCCAACTATAGCTACAAATGCTGTATCTTCCTTAGCAAGTCTACTATCTATTACTATAGATTTTACGGATTCGCTACCTTCCCCATTTTTTAAATTTCCTTTAGATGCTTCGACAATCTCTTTTACTGTCAGCCTCTCCATTTTACTTCCTCCTAACCTTCCGACAACAAATCGGTTTTGAGCAAAAAAATTTTGTGCTCTAGTTAATATTTTTTCTATCAATAAAGGCAATGTATAGATGTCCACACATTGCCCTGATAAATTTTAGCATTTATAATTATATACCAAAATCAAAATTTTTTGAAGTGATTTATAGTCAGATGTAATCAAACTGTTACATATTCATATGATATTCACATTTGATTTAATACTTTTGACAAAAATTACTTCTTTTCAGCAACTCTAAGCTTAGCACTTCTCGATCTTGGGTTCATTTCTATCTCTTCTGCACTTGGAAGGATAGGCTTTCTTGTTATAACTTTAACCTCAGAAACTTTATCGCACTGGCAGAAAGGCATCTCTGGTGGGCAAATACAATCTAATGAAAGATATTTAAATTCATTTTTAACTATTCTATCTTCTAAAGAATGGAATGTTATTATACAAATTCTTCCGCCTGGATTCATTATTGAACAAGCGTCATCTATCATTTTTGTTATTACCCCAAGCTCATTGTTTACCTCTATTCTTATCGCCTGGAATGTTCTCTTAGCTGGATGTGGTCCATCTATTCTCGCCTTTTTAGGTATAGCTTTTTTGATTATATCAACTAGTTCTCCTGTAGTTTCTATTGGTTTTTCTGCTCTTCCTTCAACGATAAACTTAGCAATTCTTTTAGCCCAGTTATCTTCACCGTAGTCTTTTATTATCTTTGCTAACTCTTCTTCTGTGTACTCATTTACAACATTATACGCAGAAAAATCTTTTCTAACGTCCATTCTCATATCAAGTGGTGCATCTTGCATATAAGAGAAACCTCTATCAGCCTCGTCTAGCTGATGAGAAGAAACACCTAAATCTGCAAGCACACCATCTATTTTATGTACGCCTATTTTTTCAAGCTCTTCTTTTATATTTTCAAAATTGCTGTGTACAAATTTTACTCTGTCGCTGTATTCTGCTAATCTTTCTTTTGCAGTCGCTATGGCGTTTTTGTCCTGGTCAAATCCAATAAATAGCCCGTCACTAGAAAGTCTTTTAACTATTTCTTTAGAATGTCCAGCACCACCCATAGTACAATCGACATATACACCATCTGGTTTTATATTCAGATTATCTATGCACTCATTAAGAAGTACCGATACATGATTAAATTCCATTATTTTCTCCTTTTTTATGTTATTTTTTCTACTATTATATATTATCTTGATATTAATTTAAGCTGCATTATTTTTCTTAGCTCTGTTCTTTAAATAGAAGTGAAGTACTAATCCGCCTACAACACCAACTAAGCTTATAAACTGAGCCATTCTTATAGGTCCAAACATTAAGCTATCTGTTCTGAGTCCTTCTATGAAAAATCTACCTATTGAGTATAAGGTTATGTAAGAAACAATAACCTCACCTTCATAAGTCTTTTTCTTTCTCATATAGAACATTATGAATAAGAATATTCCAAAGTCCCAAATTGACTCATATAAAAACGTAGGATGAACTTTAACACCATCTACCATAATTCCCCAAGGAAGTGATGTTGGTCCTCCGTGAGCTTCACCATTTATAAAGTTTCCCCATCTTCCTATAGCCTGAGCAAGTGGCATACCAACCATAACTGCATCTGCTGTTTTAAAGAAATCTAATTTCTTTACCTTTGCGTATATAAATCCTGTAAGAATTCCTCCTATCAGACCTCCGTGGATTGCAAGTCCTCCACCTCTTATATTAAAAATCTCACTTGGATTTTGTGAGTAATAATCCCAACTAAATATTACATAGTACAATCTAGCGCATATTATCGCCACTGGAATTGCTATAATAGCTATGTTTAAAACATCGTCTTCAGATATTCCAACTCTCTTAGCTTCTCTTACAGCTAATGCAATACCTATAAGCATTCCAAGTGCGATAAGTACCCCGTACCACATCACATCTATTCCAAAAATAGTAAATGCTACTCTATCCATCTTTTCCCCCTGCTTAATTTTCTTCTTTTTTTAAATATTAATTTTCTTCTGTTTCTATAGGCTCAACTATTGATATTACACAGTTTTCCTCTTTGAAGTGAGTTCTAAGTCTGTTTTCAACATCTTCAAATTCTACCTCTTTTAATACTTCTAAATAGTCTAATATATTTACATCTTTAAATGCGTAAGATATAAAGTTATTAGCTATAAATTCCATAGAATCCATGTATTTTAAGAATTCTCCTATTTTTTTCTTTTTAGCTCTTTCAAATCCTTCTCTTGAAAGTCCTTCTTTCTTATATCTTTCTAGATATTCAGTTATAGTATCTTTTACCTTGTGAGGATCTTTACCTTCTCCTGAAATCAATGTAAACGCATACTCAACTTCTGAATAGAATCCACCGTAGAAGCTATCGTTTACCATTCCCTTCATGTACATATCCTCATTTAATTCACTACCTGTTTTAAATATCATATCGCAAAGAATATCGCTGACTACTTCCTTTTTAAGAAGTTCTTTTCCTCTTAAATTAACGTCCTCGTCTTTATACGCTATGTTGAACATAGGCATTGATACCTGATATTTTTCAACTATCTCTTTCTGAGCTATTTCTTTTGGCTCAGCATTTGGGAATCTCTGAATTTTTCCTTCTATTTTTTCTATATCAGAGTGGTTTGCTTTTTTGATTACATCCATAACTTCATTTTCGTCTAAATCCCCAATTACAAATAGTATCATATTTGATGGATTGTAGAATGTGTTGTAGCATTTATAAAGCTCGTCTGGAGTTATTTTGTATATGCTATCAACATCTCCAGCTATGTCTATTCTAACATTGTGTTTCTGGTACATTGCCTTTAATGCGTTAAAATATACCTGCCAACTTGGGTCATCGTCGTACATTTTTATTTCCTGAGCAATTATTCCCTTTTCTTTCTCAACATTTTCTTCTGTGTAGTATGGTGTCTGAACATAATCTATTAAATGTGTTAAACACTCATTGAAGTTTTCTGTAGCTGAGAATAAATAAGCTGTCATATTGAAGTTTGTAAATGCATTTGCACTAGCTCCGTATTTAGAGAATAAATCAAATGCGTTTCCACCATCTGGCTGCTCAAACATCTTATGTTCTAAGAAATGGGCTATACCTTCGTGTACTCTTATTTTTTCACTCTCACCCTTTGGTACAAATTCTAAGTCATTTGATCCAAAGTCTGTAGCTAGTACAGCGTATTTTTTTACAAAACCTCTCTTAGGCATAAAATAAACTCTTAATCCATTTTCTAATGTTTCAAAGTATAATTCTTCTTTTATTATATCGTTTACTATCTTTTCCATAATATCCTCCTTATTTTTCATTTGTAAGGAAGTATACTGTATCTTCCTGTATATCCTTCATAGCCTCAACTATATCTTCAACAGTTATATTTTCAACATAATCTATTATCTCTTCTACTGTGTAATCTGTCCGCCCTAGTTCCTGTGAAAATACGAATTCTGACATTCCACCTAGTCCATCACAAGAAGATCTAAATCCGTTTATTAGAGATTTTTTAGTATTAACTAATTCTAATTCTGTTATTTCCCCATTTCTTACAGCATCAAGGTTTTCCATTATAAGTCTTTCTGTTTTTTCTCTGTTCTGCACTTCTATTCCTGAAGAAATCATCATTATAGATTTGTATTTATCTACATTTGCGAATATGTAGTAGCAAAGACTTTCTTTTTCTCTAACATTATTGAATAGTTTTGAGTGAGGTCCTCCACCTAAAACACCAACTCCAGTAACTAATGCATAGTATTTTTTAGCATCTTTGTAGTCTGTATTTGCTCTGAATCCCATAACAAGTTTACCCTGTGTTATGTCCATAGCTTCGTCCACTCTTTTAACTTCTTTTACTTCTTTAGCAAACTCTTCTCTAACTACAGGCTGAATATCTCCTCTTTCTATTGAAAAATGGCTCTTTATAGTATTTTCGATTTCTTCACAGTCGAAATCTCCTTCTACTATTATATCTATTCTAGAATTTTTTATTATTTTTTTATAATGTTCGTATAAATTTTCTGGTGTTATAGCATCTATATCTTCTATTGTACCAGCTGACGGTATGCTGAATTTTTCTCCTTCGCACATTATTTCTATACATCTCTTGTGTGCATAAGCTCTTTTATCATTTATAATAGATAAAACTTTATTCTTTAAGTTTTCTTTTTCTATTTCAACGTATTCTTTTTTGAATCCACCGTCTATCACAAGAGGTTTTGTTATTAAATCATTTAAAAGCTCGATTATATCTCCAAATATTTTTTCATCTATATACTTATCATTAGTATTTAATACTTTAAAAGATATTAGCTGTCTTTCTCCTCTTTTTGAAGTATCTGCAGCTAAAGCAGCACCATAAAGGTCGTCAAGTCTATCAGATAATTCCTTCATTGAAGGATATTTTTCGCAACCACTCGCAAGTACCTGAGGTAGTAGTGAGTTTTTTGCAGCCTCGTTTTTATCTAACATTCTCTGTATATTTATACTAATCAGATTTGATTTGAATTTTTCAGTTTTTATAAGAGTAAGCCCCATTCCATCGGCTAATTCTTTTTTTATTATAGATTCCATTTTCTTCCTCCTCTTTCAAAAATTTCCTATTATAATATTATAACCTTTTTAATTGGAAATATATATAATAAAATATTTTGCTTTACACAAAATATATTTTACATTGACACTTATTCTGTTGTATAATTAATCTATGTGTCAATAGATAAATAACGCTGAATGTATCAAGTGAAGTTTACATTTGGCTAAAAATAAAATAAAGAGAGGACGATTAAATTATGAAATTAGGTATAGTTGGTTTACCAAACGTTGGTAAAAGTACACTATTTAATGCTATAACTCAGGCTGGAGCTGAGTCAGCAAACTACCCATTCTGTACAATAGACCCTAATATAGGTGTTGTATCTGTACCAGATCCAAGATTAGACAAATTAAAAGAGCTTTACAACTCTAAAAAAATAGTTCAGACTGCTATAGAATTCTGTGACATAGCTGGACTAGTTAAAGGAGCTTCAAAAGGTGAAGGTTTAGGAAACAAATTCTTATCTAACATAAGAGAAGTTGACGCTATAGTTCACGTTGTTAGATGCTTTGAAGACCCTAACGTTGTTCACGTTGATGGTTCTGTAGATCCATTAAGAGATATAGAAACTATAAACTTAGAGTTAATATTCTCTGATATAGAAGTTCTTGAAAGAAGATTAGTTAAAACTACTAAAGCTTTAAAAGCTGATAAAACTCTTCAGGGAGAAGTTGATATATTAAACAGCTTAATGGCTACTTTAGAAGACAATAAATGTATAAGAACTATGGAATTTGACGAAGATACTGCAGCTTTCGTTAAATCATTAAACTTACTTACTTCTAAACCAGTTATATATGTAGCTAATGTTTGTGAAGATGATTTAGCAGATGACGGTGCTACTAATGCAATGGTTGCAAAAGTTAGAGAATTTGCTGAAACAGAAGGTTCTGATACAGTTGTTGTATGTGCTCAGATAGAAGCAGAAATATCTGAACTTGAAACTGATGAAGAAAAGAAAGAATTCCTTGAAACTTTAGGACTTGAACAGTCAGGTCTTGACAAGCTTATAAGAGCTTCTTACCACTTATTAGGATTAATATCATTCCTAACTGCTGGTGAAATGGAAGTTAGAGCTTGGACTATAAAAAATGGAACAAAAGCTCCTCAGGCTGGTGGAAAAATCCACTCTGATATAGAAAGAGGATTCATAAAAGCTGAAACAATAGCTTACGAAGACTTAATACAGTATGGAAACATGACTGCAGCTAAAGAAAAAGGTGCTGTAAGACTAGAAGGAAAAGAATACGTAGTTAAAGATGGAGATGTAATATTATTTAAATTTAACGTGTAATAAACAGAAGGACGCGAAAGTAACTACTATCCGTTCCAGGCTTCGACGCTTTCTTTGTCTAGCTCGAACTCCGTTCGAAGCAATGACGAAAGCGTCATGCAGATTGTCACTGGATAGTAGATTACGTTTCGTGTCCTTATTTTTTTACATCGTTAGAATTTGAATAATACGGAAATACATAGCAGAAAAGCCCTCAGACGAGGGCTTTTTTATTA
>UQCY01000060.1 GCA_900539645.1 uncultured Clostridium sp.
AATGATAATTGTACAGTAGCTGTTAAAAATACTAAAAAAGGTCCAGCAGGAAGTATAAAACACTTTGGTACAGTAGTAGCAGGTGAATTAAAAGCTGGAGATGTTTTAACTTGTGAAGTAGATAGAGAAAACAGAATGGCATGTTCAAGAAACCATACTGTAACTCACTTATTACACAAAGCATTAAAAGAAGTATTAGGGGATCATGCAAACCAGGCAGGTTCATTAGTTACTGCAGATAGATTAAGATTCGACTTTACTCACTTTGAAGCAGTTACAAAAGAAGAATTAAAAACAATAGAGGAAAAAGTAAACAATGCTATATTCAACGCTTACGATGTAGTAGCTGAAACAATGGATATAAATGCAGCAAAAGCTAAAGGAGCTGCGGCATTATTCGGTGAAAAATACGGAAATGAAGTTAGAGTAGTTTCTATGGGAGATTACTCAATGGAACTTTGTGGAGGTGCTCACCTTTCAAATACTGCACAGGCTGGAATGTTCAAAATAATATCTGAAGGCGGTGTAGCTGCAGGTGTTAGAAGAATAGAAGCAGTAACTGGAAAAGCAGTTTATGAATATATGAACAAAAAAGATGAGTTAATTGCCAAAGTTTGTGCTACAATAAAAGCTAAAGAAGATGGACTTTTACACAGAGTAGAAAATGTTTTAGAGGAAAATAAAAACTTAGAGAAAGAATTACATAATTTAAAAACTCAGATAAGTATGCAGTCAGCTGACTCTGCTTTAGATTCAAAAGTAGAAGTGAAAGGTGTTAACCTAGTTACTAATAAATACGAAAATATGGATATGAATACTTTAAGAGATACTGCTGATAATTTAAGGGATAAAATGGGAAGTGGTGTAGTTGTATTAGCAAATGTTGCTGATGGAAAAGTAAACTTTGTTGTTACTGCAACTAAAGACGTTATAGAAAAAGGTGTTCATTCTGGAAATATAGTAAGAGAAGTAGCTAAGATAGCTGGCGGAAAAGGTGGAGGTAGACCTAACATGGCTCAGGCAGGTGCTACAGAACCAGCAAAAGTTGACGAAGCTTTAAATTATGCTAAGGAAGTTATAGAATCTCAGGTAAAATAATTTCTCTAAAAAAGGAGGAATGAGATAAATGGATAATATGGATTTCACTATGAAATTTGAAGGAGCACAGCAGGAAAAAATGACTGTTGAAGAAGCGATGAAAATAGTTTATGGGGCCCTTAAAGAAAAAGGGTATAACCCCGTAAACCAAATAATAGGATATCTCCTATCAGGAGATTCTAGTTATATAACTAGTTATAAGGACGCAAGAGGGATAATCAGAAGATTTGAAAGAGATGAAATTCTTGAAGAGGTTATAACTAAATATCTAGAGGAAAGTAGGTAAATAAATGTTCAGAAAGTTTATATCAATACTTGCATCTCTATTTATAATTTTTAGTTCTGCTTTTTCTACTGTAAATGCAGAATCAGCAAGAGGAAAAGTTATATTTATAAATATGAGTAGAACTAGTCTTGAAAATATGATGAACATAAAAGAGATTGGAAATAGAGTTGAAAAAGAAGGCTATGTAGGATTGATGAATATCAAGGGTGACCAGGGTAACGACGACGCAAGAAGTTTAGCTACTATGGGAGCTACAGGGAGATCTACAATAGCCCAGTTTGATAAAAAAGTTGCTGTAGATTTTGTACAGCCAAATGCAGCCGAAGCTAAAGAATATGAAGCTTCTACAGGCAAAAAAGCTAAAAAAATAGTCAATATGGAGGCAAATAGGTCTTCTAATGAGAATATTGAAAAGGGAGAGTTTGAATCTACTCTTGGTATGGTAGGGCAGATTCTTTCTGAAAATGGATATAAGACATCAGTAATAGGTAATGCTGATTACCACGATTACGATGGGACTCTTGTAAAAAATAGAAATGTAGCTTTTGCAGCTATGGATAATTATGGAAGAGTTGATGATGGTAATATAGACGATATCAATATAAAAGATAATAGTATGCCATTTGGAATCTCTACAGATTATAAAAAACTTAAAGCTGAAACAAAAGAACTTTATAAGAACACTGATGCCGTATATGTAGACCTAGGGGATACATATAGACTAGATGAGTATAAAATGAATCTAAATGAAAATACTTATGCTAAGATGAAAGCTAAAACATACAGCAGAATAAATTCTTATCTAAAAGAAGTATTTTCTATGGTAGGTGAAAACGACACTGTTTATATAGTAAGTGCATTCCCTAGCAATTTAGATTACAGCAATAAGAAAAGACTTTCTCCAGTTATGAAATTCTCTAAAGGAGTTTCTGGAAAGGGAGTATTAACTTCTGCTACAACAAGAAGAGATGGGATAATAGCAAATATGGATATAGGTGTAGACATACTTAACCATTTTGGTTTATCTAATGAAATGATGTTAGGTAGAACTATCTCTAATGTTGAAAAAGAAAATAATATAGAGTTTCTTCAGAAAGAATACTCAAAAATAAATTCAGCAGCTTTAATAAGAGCTGGTGTTGTAAATACTTTTGTAGGAGTAGTGTCTGCGTCTTGGGTAATAGGCTTAATAGCAGTACTTTTAGCTAAGAGAATTGCTCCAAAATATAAAGATAAACTGTTTACTATACTTAAAGAGCTTATCAAATTCGGTATAATAATGCCGTTATCATTTATGGTAGCTCCAATATTTAATTTTAGTGGACAGGTAAGTATGTCTTTAGCTGTAATAGGTGTGACATTCTTAATATACTTCATAGCTAAGGCTATGTTTAAAGATGATGATCTAAAACAGATGGGATTCATAGCACTTGTTACTATAGTGCTGATTGCCGTAGATGCTGTATTTGGAACATATCTTATGAAAAATAACATAATGAGTTACGATGCTATGGTAGGTGCTAGATACTACGGTATAGGAAATGAATATGAAGGTGTTACTATAGGAAGTGCAGTATTTGCATTTGCAGTACTTCTATACTACAAAAAAATACCAAAATGGGTTGCTGCAGCTTCATTTGGTGTAATATTAATAACTAGTGCATATCCATCTATGGGTGCAAATGTCGGCGGTGCGATATCTGAATGCGCTGCATATTTACTATTTGTGCTTCTTATGTACAATGTTAAAGTTGACTGGAAAAAGATTGTAGGAATAGGTCTTGCAGTTGTTGCAGTAGTTGGAGTGTTTGCATTTATGGATTTATCTTCAGGAAGTCCATCTCACTTAGGACTATTTGTTCAGCAGATAATGTTAAATGGACCAGGTGAAATAGTTCTTATATTTACTAGAAAAATCCAGATGAATGTTAAATTAGCACAGACTAGTGTATGGGTTAATATATTAATAGTTGGAATAGTTATAATCGCAGCATTAATATTCAAACCAAATAAACACTTTAGAGTAATAGCAGGTAAATATCCTATGGTATTTAGAGGATTTGTTGCAGCTATGGTAGGTTGTATAATAACTCTACTAGTAAACGACTCTGGTATAGTAGCAGCCTCTACTGCATCTATATATATCCTTATACCGGTGATGATAATAACTATAAATATGATTTTAAACGAGGATAAAAAGGAGAAAATAGATGCTAACAGGTAGAATAATGGGCCTTGATATAGGAGATAAAACTATAGGTGTTGCAGTAAGTGACCTTATGGGAATGACAGCTCAGGGTATCAAGACTATAAAAAGAACTAGCAAAAAGAACGATATAGAAGAAATAAAACAGATAATAAAAGAAAAACAGGTAAATCTAATAGTATCTGGTCTTCCTAAAAATATGAATGGTACTGTTGGTCCTCAGGGCGAAAAAGTACAGAAATTCTGTGAATTAATAAAAGAAGAAACAGGACTAGAAATAGAATTTTGGGATGAAAGACTTACTACCGTTGCAGCTGAAAAAACTCTTATAACTGCAGATGTAAGCAGAAAGAAAAGAAAAAATGTAATAGACATGATGGCAGCGGTATTAATTCTTCAAGGATATTTAGATTTTAAAGTTAAATAACAAAAAAATTGAATAAAGTATGAAAATTTGGGTATTATCATATAGAATAGATGATAATTGATTGATTTTCATATGTAAGAGATTAATAAGTAAGAAAACGTAATTGTTATTATATAAAATTTGTTATATAATAAAATCAAATAATAGGTAATGAGGTGAGACCAATGGAAGAAATGAATGAAAATGTAGTAAACCTAATAGATGAAAATGGAGAAGAAGTACCTTTTGAGATAATATTAACTTTAGAAGCAGAAGAAAAAGAGTATGCTATATTAATGCCTTTAGAAGACAACGAAGACGAAGAAGCATATATATATAGAATAGATGAAGACGAACAGGGAGAAATGCTAGTTCCATTAGAAGACGACAATGAGTATTCAACTGTTGTAGCTGTTTACGAAGCTTTAATGGAAGAAGAAGGTCTTAACTTTGATGAATAATAAGTAAAATTATATAATGCTGTAGTAGAGTTAAGCTCTATTACAGCATTTATTTTAACTTATATTGATTAATAAATGAGAAAAGGTGTGGTAAATATGAATAATGGAATGGATCTTTTAAAAGAAAAACTAAAAAAGACAGGCTTTAAGATTACTCCACAAAGGAGAGCTATAATAGAAGTTCTTCTTGAAAATCGATACTATCATCTTAGCAGTGAGGAAATATACGATAAAGTAAGAGAAAATTGCCCAGAAATAGGTTTAGCAACAGTATATAGAACGATGCAGCTATTAGACGAAATAGGAGCTATATCAAAGTTAAATTTAGATGATGGCTGTATAAGATATGAAATAGACCTTGATAATGAAGGACACAATCATCATCATTTAGTATGTAAAAACTGTGGAAAAATAATTGGTGTTGAAGAAGATCTTCTTAAAGATATAGAAATGAAAATTCAGGAAAACTACAAATTCCATGTAGTTAATCATGATCTTAAATTCGATGGATATTGTGAAGACTGTTATAGAGAGATGAAAAAAGATAAATAAATATACAAAAATAAAAAAATTAGACAATAATAAAGAACTATATATAAATCATAAACAAAAGATTTATATATAGTTCTTTTTTTATTGTCTTTTATACAAATTTAAAAACAAGATATATTGTAAATAAAATTAAAACAAAGACTAATAGACTTTCTATTATATTACTAAACCTTCCACCAACTCTTATATATCCCACAGAAATCATATTCTTTGAGAATGGGTAGAAGATAGCTACACCCCGTTTTGTGAACATATCGCAAATTATATGAAGTAGATACATAGAGGAAGCCATAAGCCCTAATGAATCGTAGTTAAAAAACTCTCCTAGTGGATTCATAATTATATAAACTATTAAAACCATTAAAATACTATGAGAAAAGTTTCTATGCTTCAGCCATGGAAATACCGAAAATACTAAAATAGGTATGACAAAAGATATATCTACTTTAGAAATTATTAAAACCAATGCTAAAAGAAGCAAGGTAGCTGTAATAAGAGATTTTCTCATATTGTAATGGGTGAGCTTTTTTTCTAAAAATGCTATTGCAAAAAATGTAATAACTGCGCTTATAAAAAAGCTACTGCTGACTTTTATAGATAGGAAAAATATAAAAAGATTCAGCGAAAAAATAAGCAACTTATATAAAAACTTTGAAAATTTCTTTCTAAAAATTGTCCCAGCTATTATAGAGTTGGATTTATCTAAATCCGGGAGCGTAGAAAATACAGCGGAAGTCAGAATACTAGTAGGGGTTATAGGTTGTGATAATACTAGTGATAATTGAATACCGGCTATAATTCCTACAGCACAATGAGTTTTACCTCGCATTTTTTACCTCCAAGATAATATTTTTACAGAACGTGTGTTTCTATAAATTACAATTAATTATATCATATTGTTTAAGAAAATATAGTTTAAAGATAAAAAATGTTTATGAAAAATATCTGAATTTTTTATAAAGAAAAATTAAAAAAATTCAACGAGGATATTGAAAAATAGAGAATTTGTGTTAAATAGTGAAATGTTAATTATTTTAGAAATATAAATAAATCTTAAATTATAATGTAATCTATGTTACAATAATATTAACTGGTAAAGTGGTCGTGAAGAATTATTAAAAATTTAATCTGTAAAACGAAAATTTCCGGTAGCATATAACCAGGATTTTATTGCGGAGAAATCCTGTTTTACCGGATATATTTTTGTAGATACGATGTGTATGTAGATTTATATAGAATTTTAGGGAGAGCGTATATATACACTAAAATGATTAGAGTTTTAAATTATTTTAAAGGATTATGATTGAATGAAAAATATAAAAAAATAAATAGAAGGAGATGATGTTATTGTTTAAAAACGATGAACAGATAAAGGTCATTCCTCTTGGGGGAATGAATGAGATAGGAAAGAACATGACTGTTATCGAGTATAGAGACGAGATAATGATAATCGATGCAGGTTTGAGCTTCCCAGAAGACGAAATGCTAGGTATAGACATAGTTATACCGGATATAACTTATTTAGTTAAAAATAGGGATAAAATAAAAGGGATATTTATAACACACGGCCATGAAGACCATATAGGTGCTTTACCTTATCTATTAAAGAAGATAAATATACCAGTATACGGTTCGAGATTAAGCATGGGTCTTTTAGAGGTTAAATTAAAAGAACATAAATTAGAAAATGTAGAACTTCATATAATAAAACCACGTGAAGTTATAAAGCTTAGAAATATGGAAGTAGAGTTTATAAAAACTACTCACAGTATACCGGATTCATATTCTATAGCTGTACATACAGACCAGGGTGTAATATTCCACACAGGAGACTTTAAAGTGGACTTAACTCCAATAGACGGGGATGTTATGGACTTCCGGAGAATATGTGAACTAAGCGAAGAAGGCGTAATCCTAATGCTTTCAGATAGTACTAATGCTGAAAGACCAGGATATACTAAATCAGAGAAAAAAGTTGGAATAGGTTTAGATGATTTATTCACTAAAGCAGGGGATAGCAGAATAATAGTTGCTACATTCGCATCAAATATACATAGATTACAGCAGGTTGTAGATGCGGCTAAAAAACACGGTAGAAAAGTTACTGTTTCAGGAAGATCTATGTTAAATGTAGTAAACGTAGCAAAAGAACTTGGATATCTTGAAGTAGAAGACGATATGATAATAGATTTAAACGATGTCGGTAACTACGAAGACAAAGAACTAGTAATAATAACTACTGGTTCTCAGGGAGAACCTATGTCAGCACTTGCTAGAATGGCAAATTCTGAACATAAGAAAATAGAAATAAAAGAAGGAGACCTTGTTATAATATCAGCTCATCCAATTCCAGGTAACGAAAAACTGATATCTAAGGTAATAAACTTCTTACTTGAAAAAGGTGCTGAAGTTGTTTCTAGTGATATAGCAGACATACACGTTTCAGGACATGCATGTCAGCAGGAATTAAAATTAATGCTTAGATTAGTTAAGCCTAAATTCTTCTTACCAGCTCACGGTGAATATAGAATGCTTAAAAAACATGCTGAGCTTGCTAGAGGCCTTGGAATGAATAAAGAAGATATCTTCGTTATAAATAATGGAGATATACTAGAAGTAAACAAAGATGAAGCCTCTATAAAAGGTAAGGTTGCAACAGGAAATATACTAGTAGATGGACTAGGTGTTGGGGATGTTGGAAACATAGTACTTAGAGATAGAAAACACCTTTCTGAAGATGGACTTATGACAATAGTTGTAACAATATCTAAAGAAGAAGGAAGAGTGCTTGCAGGTCCAGATATAATATCAAGAGGATTTGTATATGTAAGAGAATCTGAAGACCTTATGGATGGAGCTAAACAGATAGTTAGAGATGTGCTAAGTGAATGTGAAGAACACAACATAAAAGAATGGGCATATCTAAAGAACAATATAAAAGAACAGTTAAAAGAATATCTTTACCAGAAGACAAAGAGAAATCCAATGATACTACCTATAATAATGGAAGTTTAGGATTTGTATAATAGAAATAAATGGCCGGAATTCTATTCCGGCTTTTTATATATATAAGTTTAAATTTTAGAGTTAGGAGAGTTTAAATTGAGAAAAAAGATTACAACAAAGACTAGATTTGGAGCTGCTGCAGGATTTGCTTTTTTAACAGTAGCGTGTATGTATGTTTATTTTAGTGGAATTGATAAATCTACAATGACACTTATAAGTGCAGCAGGATGTTTAGCAGTATCTATTTACGAATTAAAAAGAATATCTGATATAAAAAAAGCAGAATCCACAAAAAATAAATAAAAAATATTTTTGAGATAGTTATTATATATAATAGAAAAAACGATTTCTTGAAAAAATATTGTTAAAACCTAGTAATATAGCCAAAAGTTAGGCTTTACTAAAATTGAAAATTGGTATAATATATCCTTATAAAGTGTATATATTTTAAGGTGGGAAAGCTATATAAAATAAATACAAAGGAGAAAAATATTATGATAAAATTTGATGCTTCACATGCATGTAAAATGGAAGAAATATTAGCTCATCAGGACAGAGTTAATGCTCTTCACAAAGAAATAGTAGAAAAAACAGGAACAGGAAATGATTTCTTAGGATGGGTAGATTGGTATAAAAACTACGATAAAGAAGAATTTGAAAAAGTAAAAGAAAGTGCTAAATACATAAGAGAAAACTGTGACGTATTCCTTGTATGTGGTATAGGTGGATCATACTTAGGTGCTCGTGCAGCTATAGAAATGATAAACGGATTATATGCTGACAAAAAACCAGAAATAATATTCGTTGGTAACACATTCTCTTCTACATACATAGCGCAGGTTATGAAATATATAGAAAACAAAGAAGTTTGTGTAAACGTAATATCTAAATCAGGAACAACAACTGAAACAGCTTTAGCTTTCCGTTTATTAAAACAGTTCATGGAAAAGAAATACGGAAAAGACGAAGCTAAAAATAGAATATTTGCAACAACTGATAAATCAAGAGGTACATTAAGAGCTATGTCTGACAAAGAAGGTTATACTACTTTCGTAATACCAGATGATATAGGTGGTAGATACTCTGTTATAACTCCAGTTGGTCTATTACCAATAGCAGTTGCTGGAATAAGCATAGATGATTTAATGGCAGGTGTTGAAGAAGCTTACAACGATTTAGCAGATCCAGACCTTACTAAAAACCCAGCTTATGCATATGCAGTAGCTAGAAGAGTTTTAGAAGGAAAAGGTAAAAACGCAGAAATGTTCGTAACTTACGACTTAAATACAACTATGCTTGCTGAATGGTGGAAACAGTTATTTGGTGAATCAGAAGGTAAAGATGGAAAAGGTGTATTACCATGTAGTGCTACATTCTCAACAGACCTTCACTCATTAGGACAGTTTGTTCAGGATGGAACTAAATGTTTATTTGAAACATTAGTATTATTTGAAAAACCAATAGAAGATGTTATATTCCCTTCAGATGAAGAAAATATGGACGGAATGAACTACTTAGCTGGTAAAAATGTAGACTGGATAAATAAAATGGCAATGCAGGGTACATTAGATGCTCACGAAAATACAGGTGGAGTACCAAATCTTTTAATAACTGTAGATGATATGAGTGCTAAGAGCTTTGGATACTTATGCTACTTCTTCTTTAGAGCTTGTGCAATGACTTGCTACATGATAGATATAAACCCATTCAACCAGCCAGGTGTTGAAGTTTATAAAAAGAACATGTTCAAATTATTAGGAAAAAACTAATATTATAGATTTGTAAAAGATGTCTCTAGCTGAGGCATCTTTTTTTATTCTTAAGGAAATTATAATAATTTAAAACTGTGGAAAACTT
>UQCY01000061.1 GCA_900539645.1 uncultured Clostridium sp.
ATATCCTCTCCAATTTTTTCTTCATAGAAATCTAATAAAATTTTGTAGTTCTGATTTTTTCCCTGACCTGCATCAAAATATCCATTTGAATCGTGATACTCTGCAAATTCTTCATAGAATTTAAATGGAGATTCTCTATAATATCTCTTTACAATAAATTCCATAGACATTCTAAAGTTTCCTGAGTTGTAGTATCTTTCAACCATTTCCTCGATATCTTTTAGTTTTAATATTTCCCCATAAGAAATATATTTATTTGATAATACTTCATATGGTGGATATGATTTATATTCAAATCCATGCATATCTGCAGTTTTTCTTATTCCAGTTCCCTTTATCATCTTTAAAAATCCTAACTGAAGCTGCTCTATTCCTAAGTTATATACATCATTGAAAGATTTTTCAAATCCTTTATACCCTTCATAAGGTAACCCTGCTATTAAATCTAAGTGCTGATGTATATTTTTGTAAGATTCTATCTGTTTTACAACTTTAGATAATTTTACAAAGTCGTCTTTTCTTCCACACGCCTCAAGTACATTTTGGTCTGTAGACTGAACACCTATTTCAAACTGGAATAATCCTGGTTTACAATCTTTTAAGAACTCCAACATCTCATCATCAATTAAATGAGCAGTTACCTCAAAATGGTATGTTGTAAACCCATTATCGTTTTCCATAAGGAATTTCATTATATCCATAGCAGTTTTTTTCTTAGCATTGAAAGTTCTATCTATAAATTTTATCTGAGCAACTCTAGCATCTATAAGATTTTTTAAATCTTTTTTAACCCTATCTAAACTAAAGTATCTAAGTCCTTTTATAGCTGAAGATAGGCAGTACTGACAGTTAAATGGACATCCTCTTGAAGATTCATAGTAAACTATTCTATTTTCGTATTCTTTAGGATCCATATTGTCGTATGGACTTGGTATTAAATCTAAATCCTGTAGATAAGGTCTTTCTTCATTGACAACAACCTTATCACCATCTCTCCAAACAAGACCTTTTATATCAGCTGCATTCATTTTGCCGTTTAACATAAGGCAAACATCTCTAAATGTAACCTCACCTTCGCCGTATAAAATATAATCTATGAATTTATTTTCTTTCATTAAATTTTCGCTGTCGTAACTAACCTCAGGTCCACCTAAACCTATTATTAAATTAGGCATAACCTTTTTTAAATTTTCACAAAGGCTCATTATATCTACAACATTCCAAATATATACTGAGAAAAATACAGCATCGTAGCCACCTTTATATATATCTTTTAAAATATAATCAGCTTGATTATTTATCGTATACTCTCTTATTTCTGTTTCCTGCACGTCTTTTGCAAATTCTTTTAAATATCTTATCGCTAAATTTGTATGAATAAATTTAGAGTTAAGGGTTGTAAGTAATATCTTCAAAAAATCACCCTCCAAAATTCTTTTTATATTTATTTTTGCAATATTTTCATCTATTTCAGTTTAATATTGCAACATTCTCTTCTTTCCTTGTATTTTGTTCTTTATTTTATTATTATAATAATTGTAGGTAATATATTATAATCGTCTATTTTGACAGAAAGGATAGCTATCATGGAAAAATTCGAAAAAGTCTCACTTAATGATTTATCTATTCAAGATCTTCTTCTTATAATAAAAGCCCTTGAATACACCAACGAAAATACTAAACTAAATGTATTTGGCGATCTTAGAAATAATCTTGTAAAAGAGCTTTGTTTCCTTACTGAAACAACTGAAGAAGAATTTCTTTCTTATATCGAATCTAAATCAGAATAATTCTAATTAAGATTTTTTAGCAAATCTAAAGCAGTACTCTCCTGATTTAGCTTGCACATTTATTTTTAATAAATTTCCATTTATAATCTTTGATTTTACTGTAAGCTTGTTTAATATAGGGTCTTGAATTGAATCACCCTCATTTAACGAAATAATTTCCAGAGGATTTGCCTTAGCATTATACTCTTTTTTATTAATTTTATATTTTTTAAGTTTTACAGTATATTCAGCCATGGAATCCACAAAGTCTATATTCTCTATTTCCGTTGAAATCTTTTGACCTAATAGCGAGAATAGGACTTTTTTTATTGAATCTATATCAGACTTTTCCTCTCTATCCTCTACATATATATCAAAAATAGCATCAAGTAATCCTGAGCATATATCATCACTAGAATCTCTTTTTCCATCTTTATACTCATCTATAGTCTTTATAAGACCAATTCTGTACATCTGGAATTTTACTACATCAGATTTTTCCATATCTATATTTAAAGAAATCACTCTTTCTTTTATCATGTCCATTATCTCATCATACTCAATAGATGGATTTTTTAATAAATTATGAATTAATTCACTGTAAATCAACGTTGCAATTAAATATTCACTATATTTATTTTCAATCTTAAAATACATTACATATTTTTTTACAAGCTCAACAAGCTCTTTATCACATTTTTCTCCAGCATTATTTCCCAATATTACCGGAAGAAAAATATTTAAAAGATTTTCACCATTGTACTCAGCTCCATAAAACTTATAGTACCTAAGCTCATCTCTAAGTCTGTTATTATCTACAAATAAATATCTCTGCTTAAAATCATCTATCAAACATTTTGTATTTACAAGCATCAACATTTTTATTATATCACTATCTGTATCAAACGCACTTATATAGGCATTTTTTACAAAATTATCTATTTGATTTTCCATAATTTCACCTCTAATTTAAAAAAAGAGGCTTATAAAAATAAACCTCTCTCTTTACTCTAAACTACTTTAAATCTAAAAACTACATTTTATGTGGTGCGTGCATTCCTAATAATGCAAGACCATTTTCTATTGACTGTCTTGTAGCTTCAACAAGAGCAAGTCTTGCTTTTCTTAATTCCGCATCATCTACAAGTATTGGGTTGTCATGATAGAATTTATTGAATGCCTGAGCAAGATCTAGTACAAATCTTGTTACTATATGAGGCTCATTTTTCTTCATTGATGCAAGTATACATTTGTTGAATGATTCTATAACTTTTAGAACTTCTGAGCTTCCTTCATCAGAAAGTAGGCTGTAATCTATATCAGAAGTAACCTCTTCGTTAGCTTTTCTTAATACTGCACAACATCTAGCGTGAGTGTACTGTACATAAGGTCCAGTTTCTCCATCAAAGCTAAGTGTTTTATCCCAAGAGAATGTGTAGTCTTTTATTCTGCTGTTTGATAATTCCTGGAATACTACTGCACCTACACCTACCTGTTTAGCTATTTCATCAACATTTTCAGCGTTAGGATTCTTAGTAAGTATTATATCTTTAGTTTTTTCTATTGCCTGTTTTAAAACGTCTTCAAGGAATACTACTCTACCTTTTCTAGTAGACATTGTTCCACTTTCAAGAGCAACCATACCAAATGGAACGTGAACAAGGTCTTTAGACCATTCGTATCCCATAAGTTCTAGTACTTTGAATAACTGCTGGAAGTGAAGTGCCTGCTGAGAACCAACTACATATAAACATTTGTCGAAATCATAAGTTTCTTTTCTGTATATAGCAGCTGCTAAATCTCTTGTCATATATAATGTTGAACCGTCTTTTTTAGTTATAAGAGCTGGAGTTAAATTATATGCATCAAGATTTACTATATTTGTTCCTTCAGATTCTTCTAGTAATCCTTTTTCTTTTATTAAATCTATTACTCTATCCATTTTATCTGAATAGAAACTTTCTCCTGCGTATGAGTCGAATTCTATGTCTAAAAGGTCGTAAACTCTTGAGAATTCTTTTAAACTTTCATCTCTGAACCACTGCCATAAAGCTTTAGCTTCTTCATCGCCGTTTTCTAGTTTTGTAAACCATGCTCTAGCTTCATCTTCCATTTCTGGATGTACTTCAGCTTCATCGTGGAATCTTACGTATAATTTTAATAATTCTGGTATTGGGTTGCTTTCTACTGTTTCTTTATCTCCCCATAATTTGAATGCTACTATTAATTTACCGAACTGTGTTCCGTAGTCACCAAGATGGTTTATTCTAACCATATTGTATCCCTGAGAATTGTATATTTTGTATAGTGCATTACCTATAACTGTAGTTCTTATATGTCCTATATGGAATGGTTTTGCTATGTTAGGAGAAGAGAAGTCAACTACAACAGTTTTACCTTTTCCTAATTCACTTTTACCGTAGTTTTCTTTTTCAGTAAGAACTTTATTTATAACTGTTTCAGCTAATTTTGATTTGTCAACGAAGAAGTTCACATATCCTCCTAACTGAACAACTTTTGATATAGATCCTTTTGGTTCTATCTTTCCTGCTATATCTTCAGCTATCATATTTGGCGCTTTTCTAAATATTTTAGCTAATTTAAAACAAGGGAATGCATAATCTCCCATTTCTTTATTAGGTGGTATTTCTATATAGCTCTGTATTTCTTCTAAAGTAAGGTCTTCTATCTGTTCCTTTAAAGCAGAAGCTACTTCTAATTTAAAATCCATTATTTCTTCCTCCTCAAATATTTTCTTTATATATTATTAATTTTCTTTATATTTCCGTACAAAAATCATATTTTTTCGATTTTACATACTTACACTTATCTCTCTATGTTAAAACAATTTCAACTATTTTTCAAGGTGTTTAGACAATTTAATATGTCATTTTTTATTTTCATTTATTTTTATCTTTTCTGTTCTAAATCTTTCTCGCTAATAGCTCTTATTCCGTTCATTTCAAATAATGCTGCAGTTACACCTTTTCCAACTTTCTTTATTCCTTTAAACTCACCATTGTGTATCTCATTAACACCACAAGAAGGACTTCCTTCTTTCAATATCGCTAACTCAACATTGTTTTTCTTAGCCTCATCTAAACTAATCTGAGCACCCTTCATATACTCTTTTGTAACATCTACACCAACTCTAGAAACAACCCTACAATTTCCCTCTATTACATCTTTTCCTTCTCCACCTATTATCTCTGCAGGCTCTCTTGGAGTAGAAAGACCTCCTGTGCACTCTGGACAAATTGTTATATATTCCTTTCCTTCTAAATAACCTAAAACCGCATCATTTCTATTATTTCCACCGCTGTACTTGCAATTTTCTCCAACTAAACAAGCTGAAACAACTATCATAACCTCACCCTCCTAATCTATATTAGAACTAATAAAATAATATCTCTCTCATATACTAATTATACATTTATCTACACACTCTTGTCCCAAAATATTTTACTATTAAACCTTTAAAAAGTATGTTTATAATTTTATGTAACAATTTCGTACCATTAAAATAATTTTATTACATAGAAAAAAGGTGGGGTTCAATCAAACAGCAACAATCTACAGACGATTTTTACATTAGCCTCGAACAGCGTTCGAGCTATATAAAAAAATCGCCGAAGCCTGGCGCGTTTGATGAACCTCACCTTTTTCTTTGAATATATTATTTTAATGTTACAATTGTGACTCCTACGCCACCTTCACCGTATCCACCCGGTCTTTTTTTCTTTACATGTTTGTTCTTTTTAAGTACATCCTGAAGCCCTGATTTTAGTACTCCAGTTCCAACACCATGTATTACAGTTACCTGTTCTAATCCAGCAACTGTCGCATCATCAAGATATTTTTCAAGCTCAAGAGTTGCCTCTTCAAGATTCATACCTCTTAAATCAACTTCTCCTTTTACTCTTCCTGATTTTGCTTTTATTACACTTCTAGTTTTCTTAGTAACTGTAGCCTGTTGCTGATTTTTAATTCTCTGAAGAGATTTGTATGGCAATGTCATCTTCATTATACCAATCTGAACAACAGCTTCTTTCTTTTTATCATCAGCTGAAACAACTGTACCTTCCTGATTAAGTGTAATTACTTTTACATCTTCACCAGCTTTTAAATTTTTAATTTCTTTTGAAGCTACTTTAGGCACTATCATACTTTTAACGGTAGGCTGTAAACTTCCCATTGAATCCGTCAATTCTTTTCTAAGCTGTTCAATCTGTCTATTCTTTTCTTTAGATGCTCTTTCTTGCTCTAATTCTCTAAGACGTTTTATTATTTCGTCTACTTCTTCTTTCGCCTGTCTTGTTATAGAGAATGCCTCACTTCTAGCTCTTTCCATCATCTTTTCTTTCTGATTAGTTAGTTTTTCTAGTTTTTCAGCCTCAGCATCTCTTATCATCTGTATTTCAGTTTTTAATTTTTCAGCTTCTGCTCTATCTTCTTCTGCTTTTATTCTATTCTTTTCTACATTCTGAAGAAGGTCTTCAAGTTCTATATTTTCTGTATTTATAAATTCTTTAGCTCTATTTATAACAAATTCGCTAAGCCCTAATTTTTTCGATATTTCAAAGGCATTAGATTTTCCTGGCACTCCTATAAGAAGTCTATATGTAGGACTTAATGTTTCAACATCAAACTCAACCGCAGCATTTTCAACACCTTTTTTAGTAAGGGCATAGTTTTTAAGTTCACTGTAATGAGTAGTAGCTATACATTTTGCTCCTGCCATCCGAACATCTTCTAGTATTGCTATTGCAAGTGCTGCACCTTCTACTGGATCTGTTCCTGCTCCAAGTTCGTCAAATATTACTAAAGAATCTTCTGTAACCTTATCTAATATAGATACAATTCTAGTCATATGAGATGAGAATGTAGATAAACTCTGTTCTATACTCTGTTCATCACCTATATCTGCAAATATATTGTCGTATACACACATACTACTTCCAAAATCAGCAGGTATATGTAGACCACTCTGTGTCATAAGTGCAAATAAACCTACAGTTTTAATAGTTACTGTTTTACCACCTGTATTTGGTCCTGTTATAACTAATGTGTGAAATTCATCTCCAAGATATATTGTATTTGCAACAACTTTTTTAGGATTTAGCAATGGATGACGTCCATTTTTTATTACAAAACTTTTATCCTTATTAAGCTTTGGATCTATCCCCTTCATTTCTAATGAAAGTTTACCTTTTGCAAATATAAAGTCTATTTTTTCTAGTATTTCTTGATTTGATATTATTTCTCTAGCTATTTCACCTATCATCTTAGATAATTCGGCAAGAATTCTTTCTATTTCTTCCTGTTCATCTAATTTTAACTTTCTAAGCTCGTTGTTCATCTCAACTATACTCATAGGCTCTATAAATAGAGTTGCTCCAGATGATGACTGGTCGTGTACTATACCTGCAACAACTGATCTGTACTCTGCTTTTACTGGTACAACAAATCTATCTCCTCTCATAGAAATAATGCTATCCTGTAAATATTTCTGGTATGTAGCCGAAGATATTATAGTGTTTAGTTTTGATCTTATAGACTGATTTTTCTGTACGATTTTTCTTCTTATATCCCTAAGTGTAGAAGATGCACTATCTGCTATCTCTATTTCACTAACTATTGCATTGTATATTGCGTCTTCTATTTCTCTATGTATGTAAAGAGATGTAGCAAGTGATTGTATTATAGGATAATTAAAATCCTCTTCCTCACCATCTCCAGATAAACTGTTAGATAATACTCTCGCTGCTCTCAATGTATCAGCAACCATTAATAAACTTCCTGGATCAAGCGATGCCCCTATTTCCGCTCTCTTTACCTTATCTAAAACATCGTGTATTCCTCCAAGACTTACATGTCCTCTCTTTATTAAAATAGATTGAGCCTCTGTAGTTTCCTGCAATCTATACTGAACTTCTTCAAAATCAGAACTAGGCTCTAATTTTTCTATTCTATTAAGTCCTAAAGATGAAGATGCTTTTGTTTTTAAATTTTCTATTATCTTATCAAACTCAAGAACTCTAAATGATTTATTATCCATATTTCCCCCTCTTTCTAAAATTTTTTAAATTTATTAATCAAAATTTTTTATCAATTAAATTTAATATAATTTATATTTATTTATAAAACGTTGAATTTTAGGACATATTGAGAAAATCGTTTTTTGTTTTTTAAAAAATTTTCAGATTTCAATATAAATTTGACGTTTTCCAATGTTTTTTTTCGTATTTTGTATTATACTGTTAATGTAGCTATTTAATATTATACATAAACATACAAAATTTGTATAATACAAAAGCACTTTTATTTATTATTATTTTATTCAGGAGGACTTTACAAATGTCAAATGTATTAGGACACTTAGAACCAAAAAGAGTTTTCGAAAACTTCGAAGCAATGAACCAGATACCAAGAGCTTCATATCATGAAGAAGCAGTTAGTAACTGGTTAAAAGAATTCGGTGAAAAATTAGGATTAGAAACTATCCAGGATAAAGTTGGTAACATAATAATCAGAAAACCAGCTACTGAAGGATATGAAAACTGCCCAACAGTTATACTTCAGGGACACATGGATATGGTTCCAGTTAAAGGAAAAGGATCTAACCATAACTTCGACACTGATCCAATAGAAATGAAAATAGTTGATGACATGATATACGCTAACAACACTACTCTTGGTGCTGATGACGGTATAGCAGTAGCTATGTCTTTAGCTATATTAGAAGACAATACTTTAAAACACCCAGCATTAGAAGCTGTATTCACAATAAACGAAGAAAGTGGAATGGACGGTGCTTATGCACTAGATACTTCTTTATTAAAAGGTAAATATCTTTTAAATATAGACTCTGAAGAAGAAGGATTCTTCACTATAGGATGTGCTGGTGGTAAAACTCCACTTCTAACTTTAGACAAAGAATATAAAGAAGCTTGTAGCTGCAAAAAAGCAGTAAAATTCTCTGTTACTGATTTACTTGGTGGACATTCAGGACAGGAAATACAGTTACAGAGAGCTAATGCAACTAAATTAGTTGTAAGAATGTTAACTCAGCTTTCAGTTGATTTCGATTTAGCGGACTTAACTGGTGGTACTATGCATAATGCTATACCAAATCACGCAGAAGCTGTTATATTAGTAGAAGATGTTGATGCTGTTAAAGCTGAATTAGAAGCATTATACAACAAAATGAGAGCTGAATTCGCGGTTTCTGAACCTCACATGAACTTAGTATTTGAAGATGTTTCAGTTGAAAAAGTTTACACTGATGAATTCAAAACAAAACTATTAACATTATTAACTTTATTACCACATGGTGTTAATTCTTACACAGTTAATGAAGATGGATCTCTTGATACTTCTCTTCCAGAAAGTTCAACTAATATGGCTATAGTTGAAAACGTTGGAGATCAGATTAAAGTTACTTTCTCTATAAGAAGTGCTAAAGAATCTATAAAAGAAGAAATAGCTAAGAGAGTTGAATTACTTGCAGCTTCTTTAGGATGCAAATTCGAAATAATAGCAGGATACCCAGCTTGGGAAGTAATTCCTCACTCAACTATAGAAAAAATATGTACAACTTCTTGGAAAAAATTAACTGGCAATGAACCAAAAATAATAGCTATACATGCAGGACTTGAATGTGGTCTTCTTCTTGACAAAATGGAAGGTGTAGAAGCTATATCTATAGGACCAGATATGTTCGATGTTCACTCTGAAAAAGAACATTTAAGCATACCATCAACTAAAAACTGCTACGAATTCGTTCTAGATGTATTAGAATCTATGAACCAGTACTAAAATTAAATAGTACAACTTAAAACTGAATAAATAATAGACTGAAAGAGATTGTTTCTTTAAGATTCAATCTCTTTTTTATTATCCTATACTTGTATTCTTTCAAAAAATAAAAAAATACTGCCATAGAACACCTTTAAAAGGTGTTCTTATAACAGTACCTTTAACTGACACCTAACGGTTGTCAGTTTTTTTGTATTCAAATTTAG
>UQCY01000062.1 GCA_900539645.1 uncultured Clostridium sp.
TAGTAGTTCCCCGGTCATGTGCCATTATATATTTCTTTTCCATTATTAATTTCCTCCAACAATTTCTTTATGAAAATTTACTTTGAAAACGTAATTCGTTATATTAAATATTATAACCATTTTTATAGTAGCTGTGTTAATACAATACAACTTTTTTTAATTAAATACAAAAAAATCCGCAGATTTTAAATCTACGGATTATAAATTTCAATTATTTTTTTAAGATAATTATTTTCTTGCGTTATCTAATACTTCTCTAGCTTCTCTTATTTTTTCTGAACTAGTCTGACATATTTCATATTCGCTCATCATAGGGAGTCCCATACTTACGCCTTCTTTTCTATATTCCATTTTGCTATCTAGGTTAACTTTTCCAGACATATGGAATGAAGTAGCATTTGTATCTGCTAAGAATTCTTTTATAACATTAGCATTAACTCCGCTTCCTACTAATATTTCTATGTCATCTCCTGCTTTTTCTACTAATTCTTTTATTAAATCTTTTCCATCTAAAGCATTATTTTTATGCCCTGATGTAAGTATTGTTTTTATTCCTAATTTTTTAGCCTGCTCTAATGTTTCAAATGGATCTTTTGTCATATCAAAAGCTCTATGTAATGTTACATGCATATCTCCAGCTTCTTTAACTAATTCTTCCATTTTTTCTACATCTAATGTTCCGTCTACATTTAAGCATCCAACAACTACACCATCTGCCCCAGCATCTCTAAACATGGCAACTTCTTCTTTTAATATTTTAAATTCATTTTCTGTATAATGGAAATCTCCAAATCTTGGTCTTAACAGTACAAATATTTTTATATCTGACTGTCTTCTTATTTCATTGTATAATGCTATACTTGGTGAAGTACCTCCTATTATTAAGTTGGCAGCAAGCTCTATTCTATCTGCCCCACCTTTATCAGCTTCTAAAGCTGATTCTACTGAATCCACACAACATTCTAGTACAAAATCCTTCATGATTTCCTCCTGATTATTTATAATATTATATTTTAATTTATTTTATCGCTTATAAAGTTACAGATACTTTCTACAGTTATATCTAGCTGTTTATTTTCAGGTATTATAGATTTTGTATCTCCCTTTTGAAGTCCATAATCTCCAAATGCAGAGTGATTTCCACCTTCTATTTCTACATATTGAGTATCTTTCGGTAAATCTTCCTTAGCCTTTATCATATTGTCAAAGTTTATTACTCCGTCTTTACTTCCCCAAATTGACAATACTTTTGCTCCACTATCTTTTATTTTATCTCCTGATGGATAAGATGCTAAGTATACTATTCCTTTAATCTTATTATTTGTAGATATTGCATTTGTCGCCATAGCTCCACCTAATGAATGACCTACTATAACCCAATTTTCAATATCTTTATTCTCTTCAATTACTTTATCAGCTTTATGTGATGAGAATATTGCCATATTAAATGGCATATCTACTGCAAATACTTTATATCCATTCTGTGCTAGTCTATTTGCAAGTGGTGCATATGCTTTGACATCAATTCTAGCTCCAGGATATATTATCACACCGGTATTAGATACAACATCTTTAGGTATAAATTCTGTTATATCTCCTTCTACTACTTCTACATCACTACTTGAAACTAAATTTTCTCTAGCTACATCCTGTGGTTCGTAGGCATTTAGAAGCCATGCCAATGATCCAACAAGTGCTATAATAACTACAACTGCTACTGCTTTGAATATATTTTTATTTATTTTTCTTTTTTTCTGTCTTTGTTTTTCTTCGTTTTGTTTTTTTAATTCTTCTTCAGTTATTAAAGGTTTGTTTAGTTCCATAGTCAAGCTAAAAGTATCATATTTTTTTTCGTTGTTCTTTTTTCTTCTGATTTTTGAGCTTTTATCGCTATGCATAACTTTTTCCTCCATGTTTTGTGTTCATTATTATAGTTTAACTTAATGTGTTTTTTTTTTCAATATTATTGGAGGTTTTCACATTAAATACATATATCGTTCTTTTCTAAAAAAGAAGATAAAGTTTTTTATATTAATTTAAATTTGGATATAAAAATACACAATACCAATCTATCAGTATTGTGTATTTAATATATTTATTTTAGAAGTAATCTCTATAATTTGTAAAATCGAAGTCATCTTTATCTGGATCGTATGATTGTTTATATACTATTTCCCAATCTGTATAATTGTCTATTTCCCACGCAGATCTATGATAATTAAAGTTTACAGTCATTTTCTGTGTTTCTATCTGTATTCTGTTTCCATCTACAATAAATACTGTATCTAAGTTAAATGTTGCTACATCATAATCATAATTCATTTCAAAATTATATATGCTAAAGTGTTTTACATATACACTTTTATGTTTATATGTTGGTATAGATTTTCTTAATTCTTTTGCTAACTGCCCATTGTCAACTAAGTCATCCCGCACATATGAATAATCTGCACTTGATACAGCTTTTTCGTAATTTTTATAGTACTCAGTCAATAAGTTTTCAATCTGCATAAAGTATGTTTGTGTATTTGAATCATAATCTCCGTATTCACTATTTCTTGCTGGTAATGATTTTTTTACAGTTGGTTGGTTTTCACTTTTTTGATTTTCGTTATTGGATTCTTTTTTCTGTTCTTTCGGTTTATTATTAACATCTTCTGTTTTTACTAATTCTTCTTGCTGCGTATCATTTGGTTTTGAATTGCTACTTTGTTTCTTTTCCCTTAAAATATATACTCCTACTGTTGTGATTAATAGAATTAATGAAATTAAAAATAATATTTTTATAATGAAATTACTTGATTTTTCTTCTTTTTTTCTTCTCTTAATCTCTTCTTTTATTCTTTTTTCTTCTTCAGCCTTTCTTTGTTGTTCTATTCTCCTTCTTTCTCTAAGAACTTTTTCTTCTTCGGCTTTTCTTTCTTGATCTATTCTTCTTTCTTCTCTTATTTTCCTATCTTCTTCGGCTCTTTTTTCTTGTTCTTTTTTTCTAATAATTTTATTTCTATTTGCTCTTATTTCTTCTGTTTTAGCTATATCTTTTTCTTCGTCAGACATTCCATATATTTCAATTTCTTTTTCATATATTTCCAATAAATAATCTTCTTCAAAATTATTTTTTGCTGATATTTCTGCTTTTCTAAGTATGTTTAATACATAATCATATTCTGTTGTTACATCATTTCCATCTATGATCATTTTATTGATTTTAGCTAACTCTATGCTTGCTATCTCTAAGTAGAACACTTCTTTATATTTATAATTCGAAGATAAAAATTCTTTCAATTTTTCTTTTGTAGCATTAGTATCATTTTTAAAGAGTTTTATATACTCATTAATAATATTTTTTTCTATTATTAAATCACTATCCATTAAAATTTCAAGTACTTTATCCGCTAACTCTAATTTTAAATCATCATCATTTTCAGAACTTCTTATATTGGAAATTATTTCTTTATATGTAAGCCCTTGCTCAACCATATATGTTATAAAGTTTCTTACATCTTTTTCATTTAAAAGCTTATTCGTTAATTCTAAATAAAAAATCCCATCTTTTTTAGAAACATCAAAATAACTTATTAAAAGACGCGATAATTTATCATTTTTATATAGTTTATTTTCTATTATAGCTCCTAAATCTCTTTTATTAACTCTTTTTACTATATCTTTTCTTTTTTTAAACATATAGTAATCTATTATTCTATCATCTTCTATATAGTCTATATATTCAAAAAATAATTCTATATCTGTATCTATATCTTTGTTAGAAAAAATATACTCTATAAAATTAACTTTTTCTTCATAGCTACATTTTTCTAAAATAACAGGAATTAAATCGTCTAATTTTATTTCCTCCAATAATTTCGAAAAATCTTTATTTATTATTTCAAAAATTTGACTACTATTTAATTTTTTTATTTCTTCAATAGAATATTTTTTATTTTCTTCCACTAGTATCCCTCTTTCTTAATTATCAAATTTCTATTTTAATAAAATTTTATTCTATAAAAAAGCAATCTCTAAATCATTAAAGATTGCTTTTTCGTTCTTATTTTCTAATTTTGCATTAATGATGTTAGATTCTCTAATGAATTTTCATATTGCTCTCTTTGAAGCACTAATACATTTATCTCATCAAAATAATCAATTAATATTATACAATCTAAGTTTGATTTCCATCCTTTTACAAAGTTTATATTTCTACTAAAATATATAGATTTTATAAACATATCTTCATATGGTTCATACTTTTTATCTAAAGAAGTTACAATTTTTTCTCTTATTGCATCTTTATTAGTACTATCTTCTTCTAATAATTTAAACATTAAACCACTAGAACCACCTGTAGAACCATCTATAGCCCGGTATGAAAGTTTATCAACTCTAAGATTCTTTAATCCTGAAGAAATTTTAGTATTATAATAAATCTTATCTGCCAAACTGCCATCTATAAAATATGAAAATGACTCCATAATGTCATCAGTACCATTATTATATATTTCTAAAAACATTTTTGCTCTATCTGACATAGAAACTTCTTCTTCATTTGTACTAGCTTTTGTTAATTTCGCTTCTATTTTTTCAGTTGGTGTATTAGTACTTACTTTTGCAAAGTTTATAGACTTCGAACCAAATAGAGTAACTATTAAAATAATGCCAAATAATAATATAAGTGATGGTATTCCTATTTTTTTTATTAATCCTTTATCTAACTTAATATGTTCTTTTTTTACATCTAATTCTCTTTTTTTATCTTTTACGTAATCATAAAACTCATCAGTTTTATATTTTATATTTTCTTTCATATTGTTTATATCATTCTGATATGTATCCGTATTATCACTTTTTTTTCTGCTAAAAAGCTCTTTATCTACGCTATAATCAATTTCACAGCCACATTCTGGACAATATCTAGCTTTTTCTGAAATACTATGTCCACATTCTGGACATTTTTTAAAACCCATAATATCCCTCCATTTTATAAAATTTATCAATTATTATTATAATAAATTTCATTATTTTTATCAATATCAACTTCTTGTTTATAACAAATAAAAAATGCTACAATAAAATTTGTAGCATTTAATAAAAATCCTTACTCATTATACAATTTTATCGCATCAGTAGTCTTAATCTTTCTCTCAACAACCTCAGCATACCTCTCATTAACAACCTGAGTATACACAAGATCTATAACAAAAAACTGTGCCAGCTTTGAAGAAATCGAACCTGTCTCAAGAATACTCTCACCAGAAAAATACCTCAAACTGACATCAGAAACATCTCTCAACCTAGAACTCTTATCCTCTGTAACAGAAATAACTCTAGCTCCATTTGCCTTTGCAATACTCACAGCCTTAACAATCTCGTCAGTTTCACCAGAATGAGAAATAGCGACAACAACATCATCTTCATCCATAAGTGCTGCCATCATAATCATATCATGGCTACTGCCAATAGCCATACAATTAAATCCTATCCTAGAAAACTTATAATTTGAATCATCTGCAGTCATACCAGAATATCCTATCCCAATAAAGAAAACTTTCTTTGCATTTATAATCATATCTGTTGCTTTTTCGATATCATTGCCATCTATTATATTAAAAGTATTTTCTAATATTCTAATATTAGAATCAAACAACTTCCTAGCACTTTCCATAACACCTTCATCATTTTCTATACTTTTATTTATAATATTTCTATTTTTTAATCCCGATATTTCCCGAGATAGAGTAACTTTAAAATCATGAAGTCCACTATACCCCATTTTCTTAGAAAATCTCGTTATAGTTGCTTCTCCTATTCTACTTTCCTTCGATATCTGAGAAATCGGCTTATATACAACATCCTCTATATTCTCTTTTATATATTCAATTAATACTCTATCAGATTTAGTTGCTTTAAAATTCGGTTCTTCAAGTTGCTTCAATATACTCATTTGTCCCTCCAAATATTTCTAAATTTAAAGGGACTGATACAAACATTGCAACAGTCCCTCACAATTATTTTATTGCATCTGCAAATTTAGCTGTTATTAACTGTGGTCTTGTTATCGCTGATCCAACTACTGCAGAAAATACATTGTGTGCATATACTTCTTTTAAATCTTCAGGAGTATTTATTTTTCCTTCTGCTATAACTGGAACTTTTAAATCGCTAACTAATCTATCTATTAATTCAAAATCAGGTCCTACTTTATTTACTGAATAATCTGTGTATCCTGCAAGTGTTGTAGAAACACAATCTACACCTAATTTTTCAGCTTCCATAGCTTCTTCATAAGTAGATATATCTGCCATAACTAGTACATTATTTTCTTTTATATATTTTATTAACTCAGCAAGATTTTCATCTCCTGGTCTTTTTCTATCTGTACAATCAAGAGCTATCATTTCACATCCTGTTGTTAAAAGCTCGTCTATTTCTTTTTTTGTAGGTGTTATATATATTTCTGAATCATCGTAATTTCTTTTTATTATTCCTATAACAGGAAGTCCTGTTACTCTTTTTATTTCTTTTATATCTTCAACACCCTGTGCTCTTATCCCAGCTGCTCCACCTTCTTTTGCTGCATTTGCCATTCTTCCCATTATAAATGAACTGTGTAGAGGTTCATCTGGTAATGCCTGACAAGATACTATTAACTTTCCTTTTACTAAATCTAACATAATAACCTCTCCTTTTTTGAAAATTTATTTCATTTTTTATTTTATATCATCTTTATAACAATTAGATTTTACCACTTTAATTATTTTTTTGCAATATTATTTCATTACCTTGCTCACTTTTTTGAAATAAAATTTCTTTTATATTTATATCCTATTAATAATTCATAAAAAAATCACCACAGCTTTTATTTTGTGGTGATTTTATAAACTATTTTTAATTTTTATATCTATCTAAATAAATCATCTACATGAGGTGCTATTCTATATCCTATTTCTGTAAATATCACAGTAGATATAATAGCGATAACAAAGGTTGTAAATGTTCCTGCGCTAACTGCCAAATCCATAGATGACATATTCTGCATCATTGATCCTGATATTGAAATAGCACTAAACTTAGCTACTAAACCAACTAAAAATCCAAATGCTATACTGAAGTGTAGCACAGTTTTTCTATTTTCAAATCTATAATTTCTATATATATTTGCTCCAACAAAAATCATAGCTATAGCAAATACACAGAATATAATCCGTATAAGTAGTTTTGTATCTGTAAATGTAGCACTATTGAATATACTGAATATAGACATAGATGATGAATCACCTATATGTACTATTCCTCCTATAGCTATTGTAATTAAATATGCCGCCATCTGCACAATATACGCTACTACAGCACCACCCTTTGAATAATCTGAAAGTCCAAAGTCATAAAGTGTTGAATTTTTTGTAAATACAACTATCACAGTTATAACTAGTATTATTAAAGATAATTTTAAAAACTCTTTAACAGCGTCAGATATTATATCTGTTGTGTAGTATTCTCCATGGAACTCTTTTCTATAATTTAAAATAGCAGATGTTAAAAATGCTATTAAAAATCCATTTCCAAAGGCTGGGAAGAACTTATATCCTATAGCTATATAGCTATTTCCAAATCCGAACATATTTCCCATTCCAAGATTTATTCTTGTTGTACTAAATATTGATGTTATAGCCAATAATAATCCATACATAAAACCTACTTTTAGAGCTTCAACAACACATCTATCTATAGTTTCTATTTTTCTTCTATAGATAAATATATTTGCAACTACTAAAGCTAATATAGGTATCAATAACAGAATTATTATTCCTATATTTATTGTAGATGAAGAGAACATCATCATTCCATTGCTTCTTATTCTAACGCCTACAAGATTTAGACCTAAAAGTATGCTAAACATATTAATATTTCCCATACCATCTAAAAACTGTCTCCGCACAGAACTTGCTATCACAGAAACAATAAGAAGTATAACAAAGGCTATACCAGCTACTTTTAAAGCTTGCTTTCCTTCTCTTTTTAGATTTATTTTTTCCTTAAAACCTCTCATATTTTCTTTTATATTATCAAAATTAGGTTTCTTAAATTCAAATTTTGTGTCCATATTTCTCCACTCCTATTTCATTTTATAGAAATATAATACAACACAAAGCTTAATTAAAACTTAAAAGAATTTATTTTAATGAACTCTTAAAAATCTCAAATATCTTTTCATAATCCTCTGAAAATGCACTATCTTTATTCCATAAGAATGTAAAATCATGACTAACTTTAAAATCATCTAATTTGATTTCTTTTAATGTTCCACTTTCTATTTCTTTTTCAACAGCAGATTTATATAAAAACGATATTCCACAATCCCGACATAATAAATCTACTATAGTATGAATATTTTCTATCTCTATTGTTCTTGGAAAATCTTCTACAGTAAGGTTTTTAACAGCTAAACTCTTAGTAAGTATTGCTCTTGTTCCTGAGCCGTTTTCTCTTATAAGAAGTCTTTCATTTGTAAGATCTTTTAAAACTTTTATATCCTTTTGGAATTTGTGGTCTTTAGCAGCTACAGCTATGTAATCCTCTGTTTTAAATACTCTTGTATTATAGTTGTCTGCTTTAAAGTAGCCTTCAACTATTGCAAAATCTATACTTCCTTCATGAAGATAAGAAAGAAGCATTTGAGTATTTCCGTATCTAACCTGAAAATCCATATCTGGGTTTGCCTTTATAAAGTCTATTAACGAAGGAATAACGGTATATCCACCAATAGTCATAGTCACCCCAAAAGTTAGGATTTTCTTTCCTATCATACTCTCCTTCATTCTATTTTTCATTGTAGTTTCATCGTTTCTCATAGTTTCTAAAGTAGATCTAAGTATTTCTCCAGCTGGTGTAAGAGTTAATTTTTTCTTATCTCTTATAAATAGTGGTCTTTCATATTTTTCCTCAAGATACTTTATATGCTGGGATACAGCTGGCTGAGTCATACAAAGTGCTTCTGCAGCGTGAGTAAAATTCATATACTCACATACCTTTAAAAAAGTTTCAATTCTAAAATCTAGCATATCTTTCCTCCAAAATTTTGTGCTTTCCTCTAACACATCTTATTTTTAAAAAATCCTTTTTGCCTTATATAACATACTTTCCTATTATCCTATTTCGCTATTACATTATTTTAGCTTATAAATTTATTTTATATTAATATTGATTTTTCTACCATATGGAAAGCTAATTTTTATACCATAAGTTATATTTATCTATATATTATTATACATAATTTTACAAAATGATTATTAAGGTTTATAGTTAAAGCATAGCAAAGAACAAACGCAAAACAAAAGCTAATTAAAAAATTTAAACACTTTAATTTTTAAAAGGAGGAACGAAATTATGTACGATATAGTAATAATAGGAGCAGGACCAGCTGGTGTAAGTGCTGGAATATATGCTAAAAGTAGAGGAAAAAAAGTACTTATAATAGAAAAAGAAAAAATCGGTGGACTTATAGGAAAAGTTTCTACAGTAACTCACTACGCAGGAATAGTAACTGGGGAAACAGGAGTTAGTTTCTCTGAAAGATTAAAAGAACAGGCGGAAAACGCAGGAATAGAAATAGTTTACGAAGATGTAAACAATGTAGATTTTAAAGGTGATGTTAAATTAGTCTTCACTAATAACAATACTTATGAAACAAAGAAAATAATAATAGCCAACGGTACTAGAGCAAGAAAA